>JBAVJG010000185.1:0-16932 GCA_049687655.1 Anaerolineales bacterium
GCCCTGAGGCGTTTACCGAATTCCCGACCCACTATTGCCCCGGCTGCACACACGGTGTGGCCCACCGCTTGATCGCCGAAGTGCTGGATGAAATGAACATCATCGAAAAGACGATCGGCGTTGCGCCGGTGGGCTGCTCGGTCTTTGCTTACAATTACTTCGATTGTGACTTTGTCGAGGCCGCTCACGGACGCGCCCCCGCCATGGCTACCGGTATCAAACGCGTGCTGCCAGACCGCGTGGTCTTCACCTACCAGGGCGACGGTGACCTGGCCTCCATCGGCATGGCTGAGATCATGCACGCTGCCGGACGCGGCGAGAACATCACGGTGGTCTTCATCAACAATGCCATCTACGGCATGACGGGTGGCCAGATGGCGCCCACCTCCCTGCCCGGCATGAAGACGACCTCCTCACCATTGGGCCGTGACGTGGAATTGCAGGGCTATCCGTTGCGCATGTCGGAAATACTGGCTACCCTGGATGGGGCAGGCTATATCGTCCGTCGTTCCTTACACAACCCGGCCAGCATCCGCAAGGCCAAGAAAGCCATACGTACTGCTTTCGAAACACAGGTGCGTGGACTGGGCTTCTCGATGGTCGAACTGCTTTCCACCTGCCCAACCAACTGGGGCATCTCCCCACTCGAGTCGCTCACATGGCTGGAAGAGCACATGATCCCGGCTTACCCGCTGGGTGATTACAAAGTGGCGCCCGGCGTGGCAGAGATAAAGTAGAGGTTTCAAGTATCATTGTGAGCGACCGAAGGCTGTCCGCCCCGCGAGGGCGTCGGCCCGAGACGGGGGGCGCGGCAATCTCAAGTAACCAACAGCCATGAGATTGCTCACCTGCACTGCACCAAACGCAGCGCGGTGCAAGTGTCGTCGCTCCGCTTCTCGCAATGACAGGATGAAATGGAGATATATATGCAAAAAGAAATTCTCATCGCAGGGTTTGGCGGACAGGGCGTGCTTTTTTCAGGTCAGGTGTTGGCATACGCAGCCATGGACACCGGACATGAGGTCACCTGGATTCCCTCTTATGGTCCCGAAATGCGCGGTGGCACAGCCAACTGCACGGTTGTGATCTCTGACGAAGAGATCGGTTCGCCGTTGGTGGAGAAGCCCCCGGCTGTCATCGCCTTGAATTTGCCTTCTTTCGATAGGTACGAGAGTCTCGTTCAGCCTGGCGGCGTGCTGGTGGTCAACGAATCGATGATCGACCGCAAAGCCGAACGCAAGGATATCACTGTCATCTATGTGCCCGGCAACGAAATGGCCGAAGCCAGCGGCAACCGCCGTCTGCTCAATATGGTCATGGCCGGCGCGCTGCTGGCCGCTTTCCCAATTCTGGGACTGGATGACGTCAAAGCCGCTCTCAAGGCACATTTGCCTGCCAAGCATCAGAAGTTGATTCCAAATAACTTCGACGCCATGGATAATGGCTTTGCACACGCAAAAGCACAAATGGAGAGCGTGCCAGCGTAAGTATTGTTGTGGTATCGGGAGCCTGTCTCATTGGAGGCAGGCTCCTTTATTTTAAAGGACTTACCCACTCTCAAATCCGGACCTATTCACGATAAATCTCAGAAAGCCACATTTCATGATTATTCAGACCAAAATGGTTGTCATATAATTTAAATGATTGTATGATTAAACTGGCATTCAATACCCAAGCAGAGAGGTTATTATGGATCAAAGTGAAAAATTACCAAGTGAACTATTTGCTGCAGAGAAGATGGAATTCGACCAGGCGCAAGCAAAATATCTAAAAGTAATCAGGCAATTAAAACCCCTTGCCGACCTGAATAAGCTACCTACCCCGCCGGTAAACCGGGCGGCTTATTCTGACCGCATGGCGTGGATTATGGCGCACATGGCCAAGCTGGCCTATATCCCGTTTGAGGAAAGCGACTTGGGATTGGAACAACTGGAATACAGCCTGCAAAGTGGCTGGTTCAACCTGATGAAAACCTTCAATAAGAAGGGAACACAGGCCTTCATTGCCAAGAACGATGAATTTGCTGTGCTGGCCTTCAGGGGTACCCAACCAACCAGGTGGGAGGATGTAAGAACCGACTTAAGGGCTTTGAAACAAAAAACCATTGAAGGCAAAGTTCACAGAGGGTTCAAAGAAGCTTTTGATGATGTCACGAATGAAATCGTTGATGTACTTCGAAACAGCCTTGGTAAAGATTTGCCTCTCTACATCACTGGTCACTCGCTCGGAGCGGCGCTGGCAACGGTTGCCACCCAAGAACTCGAAGAGGAGTTCGATGACCTGATTGCGGCCTGCTACACCTTCGGGAGTCCGCGCGTGGGTGACGGCACATACGAGAAATCCATCAAGGCCCCCTTCTACCGCATCGTCAACACGACAGATATTGTCACATTGGTTCCCCTTTTCCTGGGAACGTTTGTCCACGTCGGTGATCCGCGCTATCTCAGCCGCCACAGGATAGAGGGTGTATACCGGATTTACAGGGGCATTCCAAATCTTCGAAGGGTATATGAATCCATCCTCGAAACATTGCTAGCCCTGTTTCGCCTGAAAAACCCTATCGGTCCGTGGATAGGAGCGCATGACATGACTATTTACATTGAAAAATTGGGAAGCTATGCAAAGGCCCGAAATTCAGAAAGTTCGTATTGATGGTATTTTTACGAAGAATTGATCGAAAACCACATCCACACAGAATTAAGAACGGGGCAGGTTGGCAGAATAAGGCCCTTACAGATCAACAGCCAATACACGTGGACCCGTGGGCCCTTCACTGCCCCCACTGGGCTCGACCGTTACACCCAGACCTTCGAATTCTCCGATCGGAGCGGGCGAATGGATGGTTGCCGTTGTATATCCCCGCTCAATAACTGAGGCGAACAATCCACCGCTGACGCGATTCCCGTCGGCATCTATCAGCCAGGCTTGGTAGGTTTGCCCTGCATCTAATGGAGGCAGGTTCCATAGAACCAGCACGGCTATTCTCTTTTCTCTGTCTACGAGCATAGAACCGGCCAAGTTTTGGACATCCGCGCTGACCGTCAGGCTCTGTGTGCTCGGATAAGCTAACATCGCGATTGCTACCTGTTCATTAGACAGGCGCTCGGTAAGCTCAGCCTGCTGTTGTTGTAGTTCGCGGATTTGCATACTCGAAAAAATATTTAATCCTAACAAAATCACAACAATAACAGTGGTGGCAACCTGTCCCAGTGAGAATCGACTGAAAATATTGGGGCGCAAGTTGGGGGTCTGTGTTCTCTGCGATGGGAGTTGAGCAACCAGTTTGCGGCGTAAACTCGGGGGAGGAGCCTGGGGCGGAACAGAATGTAAGAGACCAGTTGTCACAGATTGATAATCGGCCAGTTCCGACTGACAGTCCTGGCAATTTTCCAGGTGAGATTCCAACGCGCGAATATCATCCGCATCTAATGTGCCGAGGGCGTAGGCGGCGAGGTTTTCTCGATAAGGAAGGCAGCGTTCGTCAGACATGGGTCACCAGAAATGTTTTCTCTACTTATGATACGTATAAATTTCGTCTTTTAGATTTATTCTTCATAACCATCCAACCAGTGCCGACGCAGGGATTGCATGGCAGAACGTACGCGAGTTTTGACCGTTCCCAACGGCCAACCCAGAACATCAGCAATTTCGCTCTGGCTCATACCTTTGTAATAAGCCAGGTCGATCACCTGTCGTTGTTCGTCAGGCAAAGATCGCACCGCGAAGTACATGCTGCGCCAACGAGCTTCATTACTCTGCGTGCTTTCATCAGGGAGAACAGGCCAGATCTCGTCAGGGTCTCTGGTGTTTGAGGCGGGCAGACGACGATTTTCAAGGCGCAACCGGTCCAGGGCAGTGCGGTGAGCAATGGTCAATAACCAGGCTGCGAGTTCACCTCGTTCCGGATTGAATTGTCTGGCCCGGCTCCACAGTTTCAGGAAGGTATCCTGTGTGACTTCTTCTGCCAGCATCGCATCGCCCAGTACGCGCAGAGTCAGGCCATAAACTCGAGAAGCATAGCGATCGTACAGGGTCAGGAAAGCATGCTCATCGCCTTTAACCACTCGCGCGACTAGTTGCTGGTCATCCGGCTTCATCACAGTACCATTGTACCGAAGTTTTACGCTTCCCTCCTTGATAAATCCAAATCAGCATGAATTCACGTAATGAAAAGTGAAGACCATGGTCAATTTACGAACCTTTTACCAAACCAAGGAGAAACGATAATGAAAAAGTTCTTTACAGGTACGATAGTGACGATGCTGATTCTAAGTGTCTTTTTTGCTTCAGGATCAGTCTCAACTGCAAGCGCAGACGAATCTAAAGTTCTTGAATTTAACACAATGATTGGCGTGCCAAGGCCCTTTACTGGCGGGTCAAACGCAATCCGCGGTGTACCGGGTGGTGGCCTGCCCTGGGTTATCGACTTTGGAAAAGGGAAACTTAGTCCTGATGGCATGGTGGATATCCTGGTTAAGGGACTGGTATTCGATCCCAACGATCAAGCTGTGATAGATCGAGGCATCGGCGGCACAAATACAGTTCCAAACTTTAAAGCCATCGTCAGTTGTTTGAGTAAAGATGTTGATGGCAATGCGATCACGGTCAATGTTTCAACAGGTCTTTTCCCAGCCGACGAGGAAGGAAACTCCCATATCAAGGATACGATCAATCTTCCTCAACCTTGTATCGCTCCGGTGATTTTTGTTACCAGCCCGGGTGGTGCCTGGTTTGCTTCAACTGGTTTCTAATCCATAGACGCAAGGCGAGCAGGAGGCCTGCTCGCCTTGCATGACTTTCCATCGAGTTTTTATCGTTTCGTTCGTGCAGCAGCCTATGAGTTAGTTAGAAGATTCCAGGCGAGGGACGGCAACTTCGCATCATCATATAGGTATAATGATGACCTGGAAAGGCTGGAATATGAAATTCGAAACTCTGCACAACGTCCAGGTCCCAAAGATTGGCTTTGGAACCTGGAGCATCGGCGGCGGGATGTCCCCTGACCGGTCAAAGGATGCGCGCTCACTGACGGCGCTGCGTTCGGCGCTGGAATTGGGATACAGGCACTTTGACACAGCCGAGATGTATGCCAGCGGCCATTCGGAAGAATTGCTTGGGCAGGCGGCGCGCGAATCAGGCATCTCACACGAAGAACTCTTCATCACATCCAAAGTGAGCGCCTCACATCTGCGCTACGATGACGTGCTGCAATCCTGTGAGAACAGTCTGCGCCGCCTGGGCATGGATCATCTCGACCTGTACCTCATCCACTGGCCATCGGGCAGCATCCCGCTCGAGGAAACGTTCAAAGCGCTGAATCAACTCGTCCGCGAGGGTCGGGTACGGCATATCGGCGTCAGCAACTTCGATGTCAAATTGATGGAGCAGGCTCGGGCTGAGTCCGAAGCGCCCATCTTCACGGACCAAGTCCCATACAGTCTGGAGGATCGTTCTTATATCCGTAATGGCGTGCTGGATTACTGTCAGGAAAATGACATCCTGCTCACTGCCTACTCCCCCATTGATGAGGGACGCCTGCCAGTGAGTTCAACGGTGCAGGCTATCGCAGATGCGCATGCTGCAACACCTTACCAGATTGCACTGGCCTGGCTGGTCTCACAAGCGCGTGTGATCACTATCCCGATGTCGTTCAACCCGGAACACATCGCCGAGAATTTTGCCGCAGTCGAAATCGAACTGACCGACGATGAAATCGATCAGCTAAACCGACTGGCATAATACCCGGACAACATGAAAATAATGGATGAAGGCACTGTGTGCCAAAAGGAAACAAGTCAGCCAAGAACATCCTTTTCGGATACAAGATGAAAACGCAGGCGACTCCGGAAATCGAGATCACTGAAAACCAGCAGCAAGAGACAGCTTATGAGCCAATGTACCGCGTCATCATCCATAATGACGACGTCACGCCGATGGATTTTGTGATACACGTGCTGCGCAACATCTTTATGCTTCTGCCACCCGATGCGGTCAAGGTAATGTACAGCGCGCATTATCGTGGTGAAGCCGTCGTGCAAATCCTGCCTAAGAGTGAAGCAGAAACACGTATAAACAAAGCTCACTTTGCCGCAGGGCTGGAGGACTATCCACTGCATTTTTCGATGGAACCAGAGTAAAGGCGAACCATTATGATGGAATCAAGCAATGCACTTCCTTTTTCAACAAAATCAGGGCACCCCCACAATCTTAAAGGGTTGACCCGAATCAACCTGGATGATCTTGTCTCATCTTTTGGGTGGGAAAAGCGTCCATTGCTATCTTGGATGTTGCGCTTATTATTTATGGGACCGGCGCGCAAGTTTGCCCGCCAGATGCTGGACTTTGACAATGCGGTTGGAGGTATTGGCTTGGTATATGCGGCGCGCCAGACCCAGCGGCGTTATGTGCGCAGCCTGCGCGTCTTTTCTCCCCCCTTGCCTGCTGGCCCTTTTCTGGCTTTGTCCAATCATCCGGGCATGGTCGATACCCTGGCCCTGTTTTCGGCCTTGGACCGCCCGGACTTGAAGATCATCGCTGTAGATCGTCCTTTCCTGAAGGCTTTGACCAACACCAGCCAGCACCTGTTCTACGTGACAGATGACCCGGCAGACCGCATGACGCTCATCCGTCAGGTGAGCGGACACCTGCGCTCTGGCGGCGCCGTTTTGACCTTCCCGGCCGGGGAGATCGAACCTGACCCCAACGTCTACCCTGGCGCAATAGAATCCCTGGACGATTGGACGGACAGCGTGGGTATCTTCGCTCGCATGGTGCCAGATACAGCCATCCTGCCTGTGCTGGTGCACGGCGTGATCTGGGAGAAAACGGCCAGGCATTCTCTGACACGCCTTAAAAAAGGGCGTGAGGAAAGAGAAAAGCTGGCCGCAGCTCTGCAATTGCTGGCACAAGTGGTTTGGAACATGAAACCGTTAGATGTAACCGTGCAAATCGGCAGGCCAATTACAATTGCGGACCTGGGGAGTAAGGATACGAAAGTCATCCATCAAGCAGTGCTGGCGGAGATGAAACGTTTGATTGAAAATCCGCTGGAGGGGTTTGGTGAATCTGCAATCTGAGATATTTACAAGAAAAACACGCTGGGGAAAATATCTTCGAGTTCTGCGCGCTTCTGTGGTTTATGCTATTCTCGGCATCTTGCTATGGTGGGCTCTGCGGAACGTCCCTTTTATTGAAATCTGGAATACGCTCAAGCAACTCAAAATATGGCAGATCGGCGTTTTGCTGGTACTCAATGCCCTGGTGTTGATCGCAATGACGGCGCGCTGGTGGGTCATCATACGCGTTAAAAACCCGTCCATTCCTTTCCTGCAACTGGTACGTTATCGTTTGGCTGTTTTCGGGTTGAGTTATTTCACTCCCGGCCCGCAGGTCGGCGGGGAACCCTTGCAGGTCATCTATTTGCAACGGAACCATGAGGTGACATTTATGCGCGCCACTGCTGCCGTTATCATAGACAAGCTGCTGGAATTCCTGGCGAACTTTATCCTGCTGGCCTTTGGTCTGACAGCGGCTGTCAGGGTGGGACTGATCACTCGTAGCAGCACACAGGCTTACGGGAGTATGATCCTGCTGGCGGTGGTATTGTCCTGGCCGCTCATCCATATAATTTTGCTTTATCAGGGCCGATATCCTTTTTCAAGTGTCTTTCGCACCGCCATGTCCATCACAAAGAGACAAAAATGGATGCGGCTCATCATCGTTTCGGAACGCATGGCGGGAGCGTTCACCCGTCGCCATCCCGGAGCTTTGCTGGGGGCACTGGGGTTTTCACTGCTGTCCTGGGCTGGGATGGCCGCCGAGTATTTCATGATGGCTGGCTTCTTACAGGCACAACTGACACCCGAACAAACACTGGCCGCCCTGTCCGCAGCTCTGTTCGCCTTCCTGATGCCTCTACCGGGCGGATTGGGCGCGTTGGAGGCCAGCCAGGTCTACGTGATGATGGCCTTTGGACACCCGGCGGCCATCGGGATCGGCATCAGCCTGCTCATGCGCGCACGCGATATTCTGAACGGCGGGCTGGGATTGTTATTGGCAGGCAGAGGCCTTCGAGTACAATGAAAGCAATCCAATTTTATTGTTTTGTTCGTATTGAAAAATAAAGGAGTTGAAAGATGCAAAAACTTACTGGAAAGCACTATGCAATCATCGTAGCTGTACTAATCACAGCCGCGCTGCACCTCGCCGCAGCCTTCGATAAAATCCTTTTCCCGCACGGCCCCGACCCGCTCTTCATCCTGAACGGACTGGGCTATCTGGGATTGTTGGGTGCGTACTTCCTGCCCATCCCGTTCTTCCAACAACGACATAAATTGGTCTGGGGAGCGCTGTTCGCTTTCGCTATTGTAACCATCGTCGCCTGGCTCGTCATCTGGGTCGGCTTTTATGTCATTCGCGATGGTTTTTCTTTTTTCGACCACGATTCGATCTACGGAATCCCGTCCAAGATCGACGAACTGATTTTGCTGGCCCTGTTATGGAACGATAAACCGTAAACTGAAATTTTTACAAACAAGGGGAGGTCCGTTGAACGAATGTAAGAAAATTTACTTCATCGCGCCCGGGCAGGTTGAAGTCCGACAAACATCGCTACCGCCCCTCACACAGGGACAGATGCTTGTGGAGACGGTCTATTCAGCCATCAGCCCGGGCAGCGAGATGCTGGTCTATCGCGGACAATTCCCGAAGGACCTGGCCGATTCGCACGATACTTTGAGCAGTGACTTGAAGTATCCTATGGCGTATGGCTACGCCTGTGTCGGGCGGGTAGTCAAGATTAGCAAAGAGATGCGGCACAGGTGGCTGGGCAGGCTGGTTTTTGCGTTCCAACCGCATACATCGCATTTCATAACCACACCTGATGAATTAATCCCACTTCCAGATGGGACGTCCCCCGAAACCGCCTGTTTCCTGCCAAACATGGAGACAGCCGTCAATTTTGTACAAGACAGCGCGCCTATCTTGGGAGAAAAAGCGCTGGTTTTCGGACAGGGGATCGTCGGGTTGTTGACGGCTGCCCTGCTGGCAGAATTCCCGCTCGCTTCTCTCGTGACCTGTGACTGCTACCCGCTTCGACGGGAAACATCCCTGTCCCTGGGCGTTTCCGCTGCTCTGGACCCCAACGAATCCGAGTTCCGCGAGCAGGTCCGCGAGCTGCTCCCCTCCGGCGCGGATTTGTCCCTGGAACTCTCCGGCTCCCCCGTTGCCCTGGACGACGCCATCGCATTGACTGGCTTCGGCGGGCGGGTTGTGGTCGGTTCCTGGTATGGGGAGAAAAAAGCTTCACTTGGCCTGGGCGGCGCTTTCCATCGTAGTCGCATAAAGTTGATCTCGTCGCAAGTCAGCACAATAGCGCCCGAGATGAGTGGTCGCTGGGACAAGGCACGCAGGTTCGAGGTCGCGTGGGAGGCGCTCGAACGGGTCCAACCGCAGAAGTGGATCACGCATCGTTTTCCATTGGAGGGGGCTAAAGAGGCTTATCGTCTGCTCGACAAATCTCCTGAAGAGACGATCCAGGTTGTTTTCGATTACGGAAAATTGCATTAGCTCACTACAATTATTATCGGTTCGTTAGGACTTACGCAGGCCACAAAGAGGTAACGAAAAAAGAGGCATACTGCACACCCCTCAATTTCGGGCTTCTCCTATTTTTTTGCGTAAGGTCTGTTCGTTATAAAGCGGCCTGAGTTTAGGAAAGATCGGTATCTAATCTTGGGCTATCCATGAAGTGAGACAATAGCAGAGATTCGTTGCGTGAAAAAAGCAGATCAGTCGATGGGGGTAATGCCATGTTTTATCGCAAAACGCACCAATTCTGGCAGATCATGAATGCCAATTTTCCCCATCAAACGGCTGCGATATGTTTCAATAGTTTTTGAGGATAACTCCAATTTTTCGGCAATTGCAGCGCTGGAGTTGCCTTCAACGGTCAATTGTAACACTTCCCTTTCGCGCATACTCAGTAATTCAAGTGGGCTTTGTAACTGGCGGTTTTGCATGTAGGCTACCATGACGGTGTCTCGAATGCTGGGGCTTAAATATCGACGACCCAGATATACAGATCGTACAGCAGTTATCACTTCCGAACCAGCCGACTCTTTCAGCAAATATCCCTCTGCACCTGCATGAAGCGCGCGAAAAATGTGCTCTAAATCGGAGTGTATCGAGAGGATAACGATTCCAGTGTCAGGCAGGCTTTCATGAATTACCTGGGCGGCCTCGATGCCATTTAGTTCTGGCATGGTGATATCCATCACAACTATATTCGGTTTCGTGTTGGTGATGCCATTGATGGCTTCTTTACCGTTTTCTGCTTCTCCAACAACTTCAATATCATTCTGTGTCTCAAGCAGTATGCGAAGTCCATCACGGAGCACACGATGATCGTCCGCCAGGAACACAGTAATGATCATTTCCGTTTCCCCGCACGCACTACGATTTGTGTCCCCTGCCCGGGTACAGATCGGAGCAGGAATTTACCATTGATAGCCCGGACACGTTCTTGCATAAGAGGTACACCCCAATGCTGCAGATTACCTGAATTTTGGGATTTTGTATCAAAACCAATACCGTTATCGGTAATTGCCATCATGATGCCGCCATCATCTTGAAATAATTCAATATCTACTCGTGACGCTTTGGCGTGTTTTACAACATTATTCAGCGATTCCTGCGCAATGCGGAATAGGGCAATTTCAACTTCGGAAGTCAAGCGTGTATTCTTCATGTAACGGTCATTGATTTTGACTTGAATTTTTGTACGACGTTGAAATTGTTCGCAATACCAGTACAGGGTAGCAGTTAGTCCGTATTGGTCCAGCATGGGCGGGCGTAATTCCGTCATAGTTGAACGCAAGCGTTGAACGCTTCCCATGACCAATTTTTCTGTATCTGCGAGCCTGGCAATCACATCTTCCGAAACATTTCTTGGCAACAGTGTGCGCAAAATGTTCAGATTGACATTAATGGCTGTCATATCCTGCCCCACTCGATCATGTAATTCTTCCGCCAACCGATTGGACTGATCCTCTTGTATTTGAACCAATTGCCGGGAAAGTCCACGCAATTGATTTTGACTCTCGGTAAGCTGTCCGAATAGGCGCGCGTTTTGGATGGCGAGAGATATCGGGCTAATCAGGCTATTGATGAATGAAATTTCATCGCCAGTATATGGCTGTGCATGTTCCCTGGCAATTACCAGCATGCCCAGGGGTTGATCGCCAGCATGCAAGGGGAACACTTCCAATACACTCAGGCCATCTTTCCCTAATTGTGCAGCGAACTCAGCCGGAAGCAATCCATCATTATTTTCTTTTGAAATATTCGTCGCCGAAAATCTTTCCCCATTGAGAATTTTGCTGGCTATGATGTTTGTTTCTACTGAAAATGTCCGGTTGAGTAAATGTTGTTGTTGGCGCGGCAAGCTTTCAACATCCCGATCCGTGATTGCCCGAACCTCCATTTGGGTTAAATCCGAAGTAAATAGCCCGATCAAGCAGATGTCTCCCACCAGGTCTGATATTTCTGATGTGATGTGATCCAGCAGTTGGAAGTAATCCTGGGTATCTCGCATTAAGTGTTGTGAAAGACTTGCCCGTATTTCTGAACGATGTTTGTCTTCGATCAGTTTTTGATTGAGCGCTTCCAGTTCTTTTGTGCGTTCACGAACTTTTCGTTCCATTTGATCCGTAAACTCGCGCACTTGTTCTTCTGCTCTCTTATGCTCGGTAATATCCTGACCAATAACGATCAGACGCATTACCTTGCGCCCTGAAACGGGTATCAATCGGATATGGATGAACCGTTCCTCGAAACGAGCATCACCTTCAATAATAGTTTTTTTACTGAGTGCCTTGTGCACCCATTCTCTGATCGGTATCCCATAGGGAGTCAGCAATGGAAACAGATTTTGGCCGGCAAGCGCTTCAGCACTCAAACCCAACCATCTGGCACTGACATCGTTGGCAACCAGAATGGTCCCGTTTGCTTCAATCAATAGTATCGATTCAGATACAGACGTGAAGAGAACCTGTAACTCTTGCTGAACATTCGCCAATAAGCTGGCGGTATGTATCGTTTGGGGCAGATTTGAAGTTTCCATTCTCGCTTTGAGGGTATTCCAAACTGTAAGTTCATATCCTTACACCATCATGACAAATCCCAGTGCAACTACAATTTCGGTTCTTTGGGAATTTCCGCCGTTCGCTGCGCGAAGACGCAGTGGTAGATACCCAGATTTGGGGTTGCGAGCGTGCGTTCGCAACCCCAAATCTGGACTTTTTCACGGAGAATCCTAGAGAGCCACATTTTCTTACCTTAAATCTCAAGATCGGTTATGGTAAACTTTCAGTGGAGGTAAAAATGGAAGAAGAAAAAATCCTGACTTTACATCCTGAAGAGGATAAACAAGGCGTTAACATCAGCCGCGCTAAGTACGACATGATCCGTCAGGCTATCTTGAATGCTGTCCGTTCACAGGGGACAATCAGCTATAAAGGGTTGGTTTCGCTGATCGATTACAACCTGCGCAACCGCTTCGAAGGTTCGATTTCCTGGTATGTAACTACTGTTAAACTCGATCTGGAGGCGCGCGGTGAGATCGAGCGAATTCCGGATTCGAAAGAACAGAAGCTCCGTTTGAAGAAATAACCAAATCATATGGCGCTCACACATAAGAAACCCGCTGGCATATAACGAGCGCTGCTCCGTGCTATCATCTGGCTGTATCGCTGGAACCTGGGCTGGATTATGGGTGGGCGCTTTTTGCTTTTAACTCCCACAGGATAAACATGGCGACCAATATTGAGATCAAAGCCCGTGTCGACAATTTTGAAGCCCTGAAGGCACGGGCTGATTCCTTAAGTGACCAGCCTTTGATGATCATCCCACAGGAAGACACCTTCTTCAACACCGAGAAGGGCCGATTGAAATTGCGTGCCCTGGCTCCGGACCAAGGGTATCTCATTTACTACGAACGTTCCGATCAGGAAGGGCCCAAACGCTCCGATTATCATCTGGCCGAAACACACGACCCGGACAATCTCAAGACCGCACTGGCACTGGCGCTGGGCATTCGTGGTGTGGTCAAGAAGATCCGTTACCTCTATATGGTCGGGCAGACCCGCATACACCTGGATGTGGTCGAAGGGCTGGGTCATTTTATGGAACTGGAGGTCGTCATGCGCGAAGATCAGAGCGATGCCGAGGGACAGGCCATTGCCGAAGATTTGATGCGCAGGCTTGGGGTCCGAGAAGAGGCGTTGATCGAGGGGGCATATATGGATTTGCTCGAGACTCATATCCGCTAGGGGACTGCATCCATGGAAATCGCGTTTCGCGGTCAATACGATAAAACCTTGTTCTATAAATCGGTCATGCTGGCAAACCGGCCACCGAGAAACCGGCGCTTTGTACAGTCGTTTCTGTTGGCTTTCATCGCAGTTGCGATTGTCGTTTTGATCGCTCGCCTGATCGAAACGCGCGATATTTTGGGTCATGCTACTTATATCACCGTGGTGATGCTCATAGGCGCTTTTCTGGCGCGGTCCTATTTACAACCCTATCTGGCCGCACGGAAATTGTGGGGCAATCCTTCGGTACAACGCAAATTGACCGGGGTTGTCACTAAAAAAGGAATCGAATACCGGCTGAAGGCTGGCAACAATGAAATCTTGTGGGAACGTTTTACGCGTGTGCGCAAGATCCAAAACCTGGTCACACTCGTAACGCGTGAAGGGCTCCTGGTTATCTTTCCCCGCTCTTTTTTCAAAAACGAAGCCGACTGGCAGAAGTTTGAACGCCTGGTAGATACTAAAATAATTTCGGTAAATTGATGCATGGAGATTCTATGCCCTCGATCAAAAAAATCAATCATGTAGCTGTGGTGGTGGATGACATGGAAAAAGCCCTGTCCTTCTGGCGGGATGCTCTCGGCATGCAACTGCAAGAATTGCGCGATGTGCCCCCTGAGAAGTCGCAGGTTGCTTTTTTACCACTGGAAGGCTCCGAAGTGGAACTGGTCATGCCGACTAGCGATGAGTCGGGCATTGCGAAATATCTGTCCAAGCGTGGACCGGGCATGCACCATATTTGCCTGGAAGTCGATGACATCCTGGCTATGTTAGCCCAATTACGAGCCAAAGGGGTGCGCTTGATCAACGAGGCTCCTCGCACCGCTGCTGACGGAAAAAAATATGCCTTTATCCATCCGGAGAGCACTTCGGGAGTGCTGGTAGAACTCTATGAACTATAAAGGATCTACCCAAAGCTTGCCAGGATTGGCAATCTTTATGGTTTAATAAGCACGATGTTAGATAACATCGCTTCCACCTTCCACGATCAATGCGAATTGACCCGTGACCGCCCCATTCTGGTCGGGGTCTCTGGCGGGCCGGACAGTCTATGCCTGATGGAGTCTTTGCGCCAGGAGGGGTATGGGGTCATTGTGGCGCACTTTAACCATCAGTTACGCCCGGATTCGGACACAGAAGCTAATGCGCTCGAAAAAACAATTTCACGGAAGAACATCCCCTCCATCTTCGAGAGCGGGGACGTACGCGGCTACGCTGAAAGCGAAGGCCTCTCCATCGAAGAGGCCGCGCGGACGATGCGATATCGTTTTTTGTTCGAGCAGGCCAGGAGATGCAATGCCCAGGCCCTGGCCGTCGGTCATACCGCGGACGATCAGGTGGAAACTGTGTTAATGCACTTCCTGCGTGGCGCAGGCCTGACGGGCCTGAAGGGTATGACACACCGTTCGTTTTTACCCGGCTTTGATGAGAGCATGCCACTCGTTCGTCCACTGCTGGACATCTGGCGCGAGGAGACCGTGGTTTTCTGCGCAGCCAACGGGTTACGGCCATATTACGATCCCAGCAATGATTCGCTCAACTTCCTGCGCAATCGCATCCGGCATCTGCTCATCCCGCAGTTAGAAACCTATAATCCGCGTTTCCGCGAGGCAATCTGGCGTACGTCACGTTCGTTGGCTGGTGATTATTTGGCTTTGATCGAAGTGTTGGATGCAACCTGGAAGGAATGTGTAGAATCGGAACGGCCAGGTTTGATCACATTCGATGCAGATATGATTTCCACCTATGCGCCGGGACTGCAGCGCAATTTGATTCGTCGCGCATTGGAACAGGTTGTACCGGATATGGCGGATTTGCGCTTTTCAACGCTGGACAACGCTGCAGAATTCCTGTCCACCAAGCGGTATGGCCGCCTCGATCTGACCGGGGGCGTGCGTCTGCTTCTTGAAGGGAATCTGGTCTACGTGGCAGGAAAAGGGGTGAAACTGCCCTTCGAGCGCTGGCCCCAGATGCCACAAAGAGAAGATACCATGCTGCTGCCCATCCCCGGGCAACTTAACTTATCGGGCGGTTGGCTGTTCTCATGCGAGCAATGGCGCATCCCGGCTCTGGCGTTGGAACAGGCTCTCAATAACGAGAACCCGTTCCAGGTCTGGTTGGATGCGAGCCGTCTGCCTAAAAAACTGGAGATCCGCGCCCGTCAGGCCGGGGACCGGTTTGAGCCATTTGGTATGGACGGCCACACCATGAAATTGTCGGATTTCTTCATCAATGAGAAAGTACCCCAGCGCGCGCGTGATGGCTGGCCGCTGCTGTGTGCGGGCAGTACGGTCATATGGGTGCCCGGATTCCGTCCGGCACACCGCTTCCGCCTGACAGACAGAACACGTCAGGTAATCTATTTCACACTGTTGCAGAAAAAATGAGACAGGAATTATACAGTTGAATCTTTTGCGAACTACGTAAGTCCTATGAGATTTAAAAACGGCTCCCGTTATACGGGAGCCGTTTCGTTTATCTGGATTGCAATTCTATTTTTCGCTCAACTGTCTTAACTTCAAATTGATCTCACGCCATTGAATCTTGGAAACACCTAACTTCTGGCGAATCTTATCCGCATCCATGCCAGCGCGGTAGTCTATCAGTGTGCTGGTCCAGCGGCACATGTCAAACGAGAGATGTTTATCCAGGCCAGCCTCTTCACCGATGTCTTCCAGCAAGTATTCCAACCGGCGTGGTGACCAGGGGAAGAGCTGGTCCACAGGTTGATACTGGCCAAGGTATTCCTGATAGGCAGGAATCCAGTCTTCGGGCAAGGGAATTTTGCGCTCCTTGTAACGGTTCGACGGGCTGGCATAACGGATGAAAACGATTGGGCCGTCGGGAGCATCCAGGTCTATGTGGTTGAGATGGATGCCCAGACATTCGCTCTTCTTGATGCCGGTTGCCAGCAAGAGATATACCAGCGCGAACGGGCGCGCGTCCGGTTTGCGTTCGTGGCGATGCCGGTCCGCGGCTTGTAATACAGCTTGAGTTTCCTCTTCGGTCAACACGGTAGGCAGCGGGCTCATCACCGAACGTTGAAGCACCTTTTCAGCGGGATCAACCAGTAAGACACCGTATTGGTGCAACCAGCGAAAAAAAGATTTGGTAGAAGTGATGCGCCGTGCCAAAGTCTTTGGGCTGCATGGTACAGGTCGTTCATGCTCCATCCACTCAAAATAACGGTTGAGGTCCTTGGTGGTAATCGCACCCAGAGTTCGATCTGGTGGCAGGAACTGTGTCAGGATACGAACATCAGACAGGAACGCTTTAACAGTGTTTGGGGAGCGTCCCTGGTCATTAAGGTACATCTCCCAGGCCTTAATAGCCGGGGGTAGTAAACTTTGTGAGGTTAAATGAGCTACAGAAGAGTCGGCGTGCATCTCGCCTCCTTATCGGAATCAGCGTGTAGTCTTTTCGTATAGTTTAGCGGAAATGGGTTTGAATGTCAACGGAAAGACCGTTCGTCAATCGTAAAAATTTGCAGTAACTTAAAACATTGGACTTTTGACAATTTCAATAACCTTGTTTACGAAACAAAACAAGGGAGCACCTTAAA
>JBAVJG010000186.1:0-3104 GCA_049687655.1 Anaerolineales bacterium
TCGCAGCCACCAGGATATCCAGGTCGCCAACAGTGGGACGCATACGGCGTAGCGATCCGGCTGGTTCGGCGTCAGTCACCCCCTCGACTCCTTTGAGTGTTGCGATGATCTCCTGGGCCAGCGGCCAGGCACGCCCCAACGGGATGCGCCCCGAACGACGCGCCAGCGATGCGATCCCTTCAATGATCTGCGCCTCCGACTTTTTGCCCATCCCGGGCAGGTCGCGCAGCTTGCCATCTTTGGCGGCTTTTTCTAGATCAGGCAGTTTGGTAATGTCCAGTTCCTTCCAGATCAGGGCAATTTTCTTGGGGCCCAGTCCGGGGACCTGCAGCCAGTCGGCCAATCCAGGCGGGACTTCGGCTTCCAATTTCTGAAGGAACTCCAATTCTCCAGTGCGCAGTAATTCGTCAATCTTATCGGCAATGGCCTGCCCCACACCGGGGATATCCTTAAGCTTCCCCTCTTTCCAATACTCTTTGGCATCGCGGCCCAGTGACATCAGGCTATCGGCGGCTTTTCGGTAGGCCAGGGTCTTGTAAATGATCTCGCCCTTGATCTCGAGCAGGTCGGCGATCAGGGTGAAGGTATCGGCCAGTTGGCGGTTGTCCATCATAACAATAATCCTTTCAGTTTCCTGAATGTATCAAATAACCCGATTCACCACATTCCCATCCTCAACCAGTTTTCGCATGGCTTCAATATAATCATACATCGTCCTATCGGATTCGATGAAGGGGACATGTTCGCGGATGAGCGCATACACGCCGCGCGTCCCCTGACCGAGTTGCTTATCGGCACCGATTTCCTGCCTGCGGAAGTCAACTCCCTGCGCCGCGGACATTAATTCAATAGCCAGGATTCGCTCCACGTTGTCGAGCACATCACATAGTTTAAGCGCGGACGTGACGCCCATGCTGACGTGATCCTCCACATTCGCGGAGCTGGGAATCGTGTCCACGCTGGCAGGATGCGACAGGACCTTGTTCTCCGTAGCAAGCGCGGCAGCCGTATATTGCAGGATCATAAAGCCCGAGTTCAATCCGCCTTCTTTCGTGAGAAAAGCAGGCAGCACATGTGTGTTCGAGCATTCATCGGTCAAACGCATGGTTCTTCTTTCTGAGATATTCCCCAATTCCGCCACGGAAAATGCCAGATAATCCATCGCAATCGCCAGCGGCTCGCCGTGGAAATTCCCGCCGGACAGGACTGTGATTTCCTCGTTTTCGTCGATGAAAATCAATGGGTTATCGGTAACGGCATTCAGCTCGATTTCGAAAACCCAGCGCGCGTATGCAACCGCATCACGGACCGCGCCATGCACCTGTGGGATGCAGCGCAGTGTATATGCATCTTGCACATCGAGCGAGGCGTGATCGCGTGTGAACTGACTGCCCTTAAGCAGGCTGCGCAAATACCCCGCACATTCCACCTGCCGCGGGTACGGACGCAAATTATGGATGCGCTCATCGAAGGCCAGATCGATGCCGTTCAAGGCTTCCAGGCTCAGGCAGCCTGCGATGTCGGCGGTCTGGCTATATCGTTCGGCGCGCAGGGTTTGCAATACGCCCAATGCGGTCATGACCGAGGTCCCGTTCGTCAGTGCCAGCCCTTCCTTAGCGGCCAATTTAATGGGCTTTAATCCCGCCTTTTGGAGTGCATCAGCACTGGCGAGCACTTCGCCCTGATAATTCGCCAGTCCCTCGCCGATGAGCGGTAGCGCCATGTGAGCCAGCGGAGCCAGGTCGCCGCTGGCACCCAGCGATCCCTTTTCAGGGATGATGGGATGAACGCCCACGTTAAGCATGTCAACCAGCAACTGCAAGGTGGAGAGACAGATGCCTGAATGTCCACGGGCCAGCGTATTAGCACGGATCAACATGATCGCGCGCGTGGTGGAGACATCAAACGGGTCGCCGACGCCCACCGCATGGCTTACCAGGATGTTGCGTTGCAGTTGTTCCACCTGATCGGGTGGGATGATGCGGTCCTTGAAGGCGCCGAAGCCGGTTGTGATGCCATAGGCGACGACGCCGCGCTCGAGCAAGGTCTGTACTGCATCCGCGGCGCGTGTGACCAGCTTTGCGGCCTCGGCGCTGATCTCCACTCGCGGCGCGTCCGGCCACCCGTAGGCCACCGCGGACACCTGGTCGAAGGTCAGGCTGGTTCCATCTAAATAAATTGTTTCCATAGTTTCCTCCTTTAGAGGAAATCGATTCTATTATTGCCTGACGTATTTGCGCACATGTTCCCGTAATTTCCTGGGCGCAATCGCCTCGACCTCTACCTGCTGCGCCTCCACAAATGACGCAAAGCGCGCCAGCCCTTTGCCAAGCGCATCTGCAAAAGCAGGCTCATTCACGGGCGCGTCCTCTTCCAGCCAGAAATCGTTGATGTGCAACGTCATAGATTTGCGGTCGAGCTTGGGGTCAAGACGGGCGACCAGGTCGTCACCGTACAGGATGGGCAGGACGTAATAGCCCCAACGCCGCTTTTCCACAGGTTTGTAGACTTCCCATATATACTCAAAATCGAAGACTTCCTTAGCCCGCCCGCGTGCACTGACGATTTCCAGCGGCGCTACGAACGTGACCTCGTCCTGCGTGCTGAGCCCAAGCGGCTTCCATGCCAACGGAACTTCACCGGCCTGCAGCGTTTCGAGGGTTGGCAGGTCCTCGCTCAGGACGATCCAGTTTTCCTTCGAGCCTTCGACCCTAACCGGCGCGATGGAACCCTGCTCATACAGCACGGACAGCCGTTCTGCGGCTTCTTTCACATCCACCTTGCGCCAGATGTAATCCGAAAAGTGGACGCGCCATCTCTTCTCACGCATCAATCCCAAGAACGAGATCGCCTCGCGCGCAAAGAAATCTTCGGCCTCACCCTCGGGTGAGGAATAATTGAATTCAGGCGGAGCCACGCGCTCGGTCAGGTCGTAGATGCGGTTGAAACCGTCGCGGTGATGGACCATGACCTCGCCGGTGATCCAGAGCGCGTACAGCGCCAGGGAGGTGTCCTTACTGCCCCGGTAATTGTTCTTGAAGCGTTTGTTGCCCTTGAAATCGCGGTTGCCCAGCGGGCCGTCTACCCGCAGTGCTTCGCGTACC
>JBAVJG010000187.1:0-3398 GCA_049687655.1 Anaerolineales bacterium
TGGGGACGCTCGTACCAACCCTGGAGCGGGTCTTTTTCTGTAACTCCGGCACGGAAGCCGTGGAAGCGGCACTCAAGTTTGCGCGCCTCTCCACCGGGCGGGCGGAAATTATAGCAGCCATGCGCGCCTTCCATGGACGGACGTTTGGGTCGCTCTCGGCCACCTTCAACAAAAGATATCGTCAGGGCGTGGAGCCGCTGGTGCCAGGCTTCAGCCACGTGCCGTACAACAACATCGAAGCGCTCGAAAACGCTGTGACTGATAAAACTGCCGCAGTTATCCTGGAAGTGATCCAGGGCGAAGGCGGAGTCTATCCGGCGGACGCGGACTATATCCAGGCGGCGCGGCAAATTTGCGAAGCAAATGGCGCGCTGCTAATCATAGATGAGATTCAGAGCGGGTTTGGGCGCACTGGGGTGATGTTTGCGGTGCAGCACTTCGATGTCACGCCAGATATGCTGTGCTGCGCCAAGTCGCTGGCAGGCGGTGTCCCTATGGGCGCTGTGCTAATCGGTGAAAAAGTAGGCAACCTGACGCCAGGCACACACGGCACCACCTTTGGTGGCAATCCGCTTTCGTGCGCGGCCGGGTTAGCGGCACTGGCCGCCATCGAGGAAGAAGACCTGGCCGGGCAGGCTGCGGAGAAAGGCGCTTATCTGATGGACAAATTGCGCCAGATTGACTCGCCAATCATCCGCGAAGTGCGTGGGATGGGATTAATGATTGGGGTCGAGTTGAAGCAGAAGGTCGCGCCATATTTAAAAGCGCTCCAGGATCGCAATATCCTTGCCTTGAACGCAGGGATGACAGTGCTGCGCCTGCTGCCGCCACTGGTGATTTCGTACGAGCAGCTTGACCGTTTAGTTGTCGCATTGACAGATGTACTCACAGCAGAAGATAGCTAGCCACGGATTTCACGGATGAGCACGGATTTTTCAACTTTGATCGGTTTGGTAAAGCACTACAGCCCATCGGGACAGGAGCGCGGGGCGGTGGATTGGCTCGTAGAGCGTATGCAAGCGCTGGGATTCGACGAGGCCTTTATAGATGGGGCCGGCAATGCTGTCGGTGTGATGGGAGATGGATTGAAGCAGGTGGTTTTGCTTGGGCATATCGATACGGTGTCGGGTGAAATCAAGGTGGAGCAAAACGACAATTTGTTGTACGGCCGCGGTAGCGTAGATGCCAAAGGTCCGCTGGCGTGTTTTGTAGATGCGATAGCGCAGGTCGGTGTGCTGGGGGGCTGGCAATTTGTGGTCATCGGCGCGGTCGACGAGGAGCGCGATTCGTTGGGGGCGCGTTTCGTGGTGGATAAGTACAAGCCCGACTTTGCCATCATTGGCGAACCCAACAACTGGGATCGGGTCGCGCTCGGCTACAAAGGCTCAGCCTGGACAAATGTGACTGTCAGACGCGAGCAATCGCACTCGGCCAGCGGCGAGCAGACCGCAGCGGAAGCGGCAGTTGAAACCTGGTTGGCGGTGAAGGCTTACGCAGATGAATTCAATGCCGGGAAACAACGCGCCTTTGACAAAATCCTTCCGACCTTGCGCGGTATGGAATCCGGGCAGGATGGGTTCGAGCAGTGGGTGCGTCTCAATGTAGGTGTACGCTTGCCAGTGGAAGTGACGCCGGATGAATGGTATCTTGAATTGGAGCAAACTCTAAAGGTTTTCGCGAGGCACCCCCGAAGTGAAACGGAGGGGGCCGAGACCTTTAGGGTCTCGATGGAACGGGTTGGTTACCCCGTCCCGGCCTGGGAGTGCGAGAAAAACTCATCGCTGGTACGGGCTTTCTTAAACGGAATCAGGTCACAGGGCGGTAAGCCGCGCTTCGTCTACAAAACGGGGACTGCCGATTTGAACGTGGTCGCTCCCGTTTGGGGTTGTCCCGCTGCGGTGTATGGTCCGGGGGATTCAGCGCTCGACCATACGCCGAACGAGCATCTGTCACTGGAAGAGTACAAACAGGCTATCGATGTGCTGGTGGGAACACTGAAAAAATTGACCGAAACACAAGGTTGATAACCGCTCTCCGGTTGTCAACCTGCTATAATTTCTCACATGATCTTGATCACAGGCGGAACCGGCTTTGTTGGGCGCGCGCTCGTGCGCCAACTATTCGATTCCGGCTACCCGGTGCGGACGTTGCTGCGCCCGTCACCGCGCACGCCGCGCCTGCCAAAGGGAGTGCCGGTGGAAGTAGCCGTGGTGGGGCTGGGAGACGTGCGCGGCTTGCGGGCGGCCTTGCGCGATGTAGACACTGTTATCCACCTCGCTGGGGCGGAACATGAAGGGCGTAATGCCAGCTTGCTGGGAACTGACATCCAGGGCACACGCAACCTGGCACAAGCCGCTAAAGCTGCCGGTGTGGAGCGTTTCATTTATCTGAGCCACATCGGAGCGGATCGCGCCTCGGCCTACCCCGTGCACAAGGCTAAGGGCATTGCCGAGGAGCATATCCGTAAATCCGGGGTCCCGTACACGATCGTGCGCTCTTCTATCATCTACGGGCCCGAAGACCATTTCACCACCAACCTTGCCAAACTTCTGCGCCGCGCGCCCATCTTTTTCCCCATCCCCGGCGATGGGCAGACGCGCATCCAGCCGTTATGGGTGGAAGACCTGGTCACCTGCCTGCTATGGGCGATGGAAAACCCTGAAACGCTCAATAATACCTACGAAGTGGGAGGCAGCGAGTACTTCACTGTACAGCAGACTTTGGAGCAAATCATGAATGTGATCGGAAAACGCCGCGTGCTGGTTTCCCTGCCGCAGCCCTTCTTACGCGCAATAGTCGTCACGCTCGAGACCTTTGTTCCCCGTTTCCCGGCCTCGTCCTTCTGGATCGATTATTACGCTGTCCACCGCACCTGTCCGGTAGATAACCTGCCACGTACCTTTGGCCTGATGCCGGCCCGTTTCACTTATCGACTTGACTACCTGGCTTACGAACCCTGGTATGCCCAGTGGTGGAAAAATATTATAGATACTACCTCAAAGTTGTCATCCAGAATTCTGGATTTATTCCGCCCCACACGCTAATGCTATGGTCGAATACAATATCCGTTTGCTCGAATCCCCTGAAGATATGTCTGCCGCCGAAGAACTCCAGCGATCCGTCTGGCCCGGCAGTGAGACCGAGGTTGTGCCCACGCACATGCTCATCACCGCTATTCATAACGGCGGTATTGTCCTGGGCGCTTTTGTTGAAAAAGAGATGGTTGGATTTATCTTTGGCTTCCCTGGCCTTGAAATCCTGCCGGACGGTCCGCACCCCAAGCACTGTTCACACATGCTGGGCGTCCACCCCGATTGGCGTAATTCCGGTCTCGGCTTTGCGCTCAAGCGTGCCCAGTGGCAGATGGTGCGTCACCAGGGGCTCAACCACATCACCTG
>JBAVJG010000188.1:0-2449 GCA_049687655.1 Anaerolineales bacterium
CAGGTGATGAGCAGCGGGCGTGTCTCGGTTGTTACGGGTGTCGGCACGCAGGGACAGGGTCACTTCACGAGTTTCGCACAAATTGTTGCAGAGCAACTTGGTGTGAGCGTGGACAAAATAGATGTTGTTACCGGCGACACCGACCAGTTTTATTGGGGCGCAGGGACGTTTGCCAGCCGCGGCGCGGTGGTGGCTGGTAATGCTGTCAATGAAGCCTCAAAGGTGGTACGCAAGAAAATTCTTAAATTCGCATCCGAACATTTCAATGCGCCCGAAGAGGAACTCGAACTTTTTGACGGTACGGTACGTGTGCAAGATATTCCGCGCATGTCCATTTCGCTGGGCGAGTTGGCGGATAAGGCCAATCCTTTAAGGGGAGCGGTCAAACCTGGCACCGAACCCGGTTTAGAGGCGACCAACTATTTCGGTCCGGAAAGAGGCGCAACCGCCAGCGGAGTCCACGCCATGATCATCGAAGTCGATCCGGAAACCATGCAGGTCCACGTCCAGAAATATGTCGTCGTTCACGATTGCGGCAAGGTCATCAACCCGCTTATTCTGGATGGTCAAATCCACGGCGGTGTGGCACAGGGCATTGGCAATGCGTTTTACGAGCGGCTCGCCTACGACGAAAACGGGCAGCTGCTTAACGGCACGTTCATGGATTATCACCTGCCGACCAGCCTGGATGTGCCGCGCATCGAAACGGGACATGGCGTAACGCTTTCGCCGCTCAACCCAATGGGCGTCAAGGGCGCGGGCGAAGCGGGCGCGATTCCCGTCGGTCCGCTATTTGCGCAGGCATTGGAAGATGCGTTACATGATGTGGATTTTGAGATTCTGGAAATTCCGCTGAATTCGAATCGGTTGTGGGAGTTGGTGAACAAGAGACTAGAGACTGGAGATTAGAGATTAGAGAATTCGGTGGTTGAGTAGACCTGAGCGTTTGTTGCGAAGGCCGTATCGAAACCACTTGTAAGCAAAGGACTTTTGGTTGTATGTTGGTTTCGATATGGACGAGAAAAGCGCTCGCCCTACTCAACCAACGGAGTATTTATTGGATGAAATGCCCCGCTTCACTCTAAGCCGATGGTTGATTCTAGCCATCGGCTTTTTCTTTCGCCCCTCTCACTTTGGTCAGAACGTATATCTTGGCTAAACAGTCATGTTTGATTGTTGTATATAAAAAAATATTCACTATCCGATAGCGTAAAGAATAGTGAGTGTAGTTATACAAATGGAGTTGAGCCTTGAAGAATATTATTTAACTTGTCTCTCGCTGCCTTCCGACAATAAATCTACAATGGCCTGTTCAAACTCTAAGTTATTACCCCGATCCCATGCAGTGGCATAGGCCTCGGTCGAAAGCCTGTTCTTTAGTGTGGCGAGTAAGCCTTGCACATTGTCACGAATACTCCCGCCTCCCAAGCGATGCAAATGGCTGGCGGGATGTTGAAGCAACACTGCAAGCAATTCTACTGCCTGATCTAGCCTGTCATCTGCCATCCGAACTCTGGCAAGATCACACATCAAATTGACCTGATCTCGACCCGAGCCTATTTCATCCGCGATCTTGAGACTTCGAAGGAGGTAGGTTTCAGCTTCCAGGGATTCATTCAACGATAGGGCCATCTGGCCCAGATACTTGCATGAGTTTTCAGTCGCCCAGCGATAGCCAACCTCTTCCGACGTTCTTAAACAGCGCAGATAGAATTCTTTTGCCTCCACATGCTCGCCTATGGCAACGGCTTTGTGGCCGAGGGTCAGGAGAGTCCATATTGAAGTCATCTCCTCTCCGAGTTCTTCGTAGAGATCCAAGCTGGCTTGTGCGAAGTGTCTCGTTTCAGCCCAGTCACGCTGTATCTCATTGGCCACACTTACTTTGTAAAGTGAAAAGGCCAGCAGCCATTTATCATCTTGTTGGCCGGCGATGTCAAGCATTTTGCGTGCCGCTTTCTCCCCATCATCGTAACGGGTAAGGAAGTCAGCAGCCAAATTCAAACTGCCCAGCGCTAGAGCCAACTCGAAGGGGCGATTGAGTCGTCCGAGGATATCGACGCTTTCTTTTGCCAAATCGTACCCTTGATCTGCAAATCCCAGCCACGTCTTGAAGTATCCCTGGTGTGCCAGCATTAGCGCCCTCACAGACTCAGTATCCTCGTCCACATATTCCACAGACAGCACCTCAACAGCTTCTCCGAATAGCTCCTCAGCCCCATGATTCCAGCCTCGAAACCAATAGAAGAGCCAGAAGCTATTAGCGAACATCTGCATTTGTGCGGCATTTGCCTGGCTAACTTGATAGCGCCATGCCGTTCTTATATTTTCCAAATCACCGTCGATTTCAGTAAGCGCAACCTTTTGCCTGTGATCTCTAAGGTGCTGCCAGCGCTGTTCCATGAAATTTGCGAAGTAGGCAGCATGCGTTTCTTGAGCGGATATGCATTCC
>JBAVJG010000189.1:0-7708 GCA_049687655.1 Anaerolineales bacterium
AGCATGGTCAAATTGAATGATTACAATCACGACACACTCATGCACGAATCGGGACATTTGTTGCAGGAAAACCTGTCTGAGCAGTTAAAACCTTACAAAAAAACAAAATATATTTCCCCCGGCGATCGCAGCAAATAAACAGATAATTTTTATCACAGAGAAGCGCCGGCCCGACTGGCAGCGCCGGGGTGTTTTTATGATTCAGACCAAACCTGATTTTTGCAGACGTTTACTTGATTAAAACCCGCTTTGACCTGTTATGTGCCTGATTGACAATATAAATACCCGCCAGCGCAATCAGACCCCCTATGGCCTGCAAGCCGGTTGGAATCTCACCCAACAGCGGGATAGCGAGAATCGCCGTCACAAGAGGTTGACCGATCATGGTCGGGGAGACGATCGAGGCCGGTAAATGCCCGAGCGCATATGTGAGTGACATATAGCCCCCAATTTGTGAGACAATCGCTGCAGCGAAGAATATCAGCCAGCTTTGTTTTGAGTATCCGGTAATCGGGTTTCCAAGCGCAAGGTTGATTGCCAATAAACCGAAGCTGGCACTGATGCCCATCAACCACAGGTGGGTGAGCGGGTTGAAGTATTGGCGGCTGCGCTGTGTAGAAAGAAAGTAACCGCCGTAGAACACTCCTGTCCCAATCGCCATCAGGTCACCGAAACCCAAACGGGGGTGCAGCAGAAAATCCGTCCCCAGGATCAGAGTCGCACCAGCGAGAGCAAGTCCAAGTCCGAGCCAGAAGCGGGCTGAGAGTCTCTCACGGAAGAGTAACCAGGCACCCAACGCCACCCACAAGGGCGCGGTGTTGCCCAGTAGAGTCGCATTGGCCGCGGTAGTGTACTCCAATGAGGTGTTCCACAACGCAAAGTCACCTGCTGTGAACAGTCCTCCCAAGAACGGGAAGATAATATTGCTTTTGCTGATCTTGCAGTCTTTTCGGCAGTTCTGAACAAAAAATGGGGTCAGAATCAGGCTGGAAAGGAATACCCGGTACAGGCCAGTGATCGGTCCGGGCGCATTTGCCCAGCGCACGAACATGGCGGAAAAACTGAGTGCCAAGATGCCGATACCTAGCGCGAAATATGGGAGCTGGTTGGTTCGGTTGGAGGCGGTTTCTGTCGAGATAGTGGTCATGATGTGACTGCCGTTGGGGATTTAAACGCAATTCTAACATGGCAACCCCTCTTCTCGTGTTAGACTCTTAACTTCCTATTTGGGAGATTCTATGGAACCTAGTTTTGTACCCCTCTTATTAGTTGTTGTACTGGCTTTCCTCGTGCCGGTGATGATTTCACGCTTCCGCCGCATTCCGGTTGTTGTGGGTGAGATTCTGGCGGGCATTATCATCGGCCCATCCGTGCTGGGGCTGGTGCACGGGGACGAGCCGACTCTGGAACTGCTGGCCGAAATTGGATTTGCATTCCTGATGTTTTTATCAGGTTTGGAAATCGACTTTTCAATTCTGTTCGCGGCTTCCAAGCCCAAACAGGCAAATGGTCCCAGCTCATTGTTTTTAGCCGGACTCTCGTTCGTGCTGACCCTGATCCTGTCATTGGCCATGGGCTTTGGTCTTACTGCAGCCGGGTATGTGCGCGATCCCTGGATGATGACCTTGATCCTGTCGACCACGTCACTGGGCATTGTGGTTCCGGTGTTGAAAGAGAATCGCATGTCTTCAGGGCGTTTCGGCCAGGCGATTCTGTTGGCGGCATTGTTAGCAGATTTTGTGACTATGTTCCTGGTGACTGTATACGTGGCGGCACGTTCTACAGGCATGTCTCTGGAAATCCTTCTGGTCGTTTTATTGTTTGTGCCGGTTGTTCTATTCTATCAACTGGGTGTACGCTGGTTACGCATCCCGGCCGTACGGCGTATTTTTGAGGAACTTTCTGATGCAACCGCACAAATAAAGGTTCGCGGGGCTTTCGCTATTATGGTCGGGTTTGTGGTGATGGCTGAAATTATTGGTGCGGAATTGATCCTGGGCGCCTTTCTCGGCGGTGTTCTAGCCTCGCTGTTGAGTGGAACCGGGGAAGAAAAGTTGCGTCATAAACTGGATGCCATTGGGTTTGGCTTTTTTGTCCCGCTCTTCTTTGTGGTTGTTGGCGTTCAATTTGATTTGAATGCATTTATCGAAGAGCCAAGTGCCTGGATACTTTTACCTGTCTTATTGGTTGGTGCGTTTGCTATCAAGCTCCTATCTTCGCTGGTCTTTCGTTTTTCGTTTTCCTGGCGTGAAACAATATCCAGCGGGTTTCTGCTCTCTGCACGCCTTTCCCTGATTATTGCGGCTTCTTCGATTGGTTTGCGTATGGGTGCCATCAGCGAATCAACCAATGCGGCCATTATCTTGATCGCCGCGCTGACAGCGACAATCGCACCCCTTACCTTTAATACTTTAAATGCGAATGGTGAAGAGCAGCACAAGCGCATGACGCTTATCTATGGAAGCAATGACCTGGCTTTCCAGGTGGCACGCGATCTGCAAGCACACGGGGGAGAGATTTGCTTCGTGGAAACGGATTCGGAAGCTGCCGAGCAAATCAACGAGCAGGGGTTTGATCTTGAATATCATAACAACAATTTAACAGGCTGCATTGACTCAATACAACCCAACCAGATCGATGCCTTCTTAGCTTTAGAGGTGAACGATAAGAAAAATCTGGATGCATGCCGCGCAGCACGTGCCCGCGGCATTGAGCATGTTATCACCTTTGTAATGGAACCGCTTCTCTTATCCGAATTCAAGAAGTTGGGGGTTCAGACGCTGACCCCTTCGATCCATCGGAGTTCGGTACTGGCGCTTATGGCGCGAAACCCGGCCATCTTTGAATTGATGACCTCCACAACCGATGATCGCGACCTACGTGAAATAATTCTGATGAACCCGGATTTACATAGCAAACGTTTGAATGAGGTCCGTTTTCCGGGCGATTTGTTGGTGCTGGCAATTCGCAGGAATGATGAAGTAATTGTCCCGCATGGAACAACTCGCCTGGCAATGGGGGATCATCTAACGATTTTGGGAGATCTGGATGTGATCCAGTCCGCTGAAGAATGGGCTACAGGTTGGTGACAAACTAGACCTCCGCGCTTATGAGTGGAGGTCTAGTTCTAACTCTCTGAGTAAACTGGGAAGTTCTCCCAGGGAATTTATAGTCGCTTGTGGCTGTGGCTGGACAGGTAGTTCGCCATCCGGTGGAACATCTACGCGACGTGTAATCCAAATGCTATACATACCAATCTGGTTAGCCCCCAGTATGTCCGCATTGAGAGTATCGCCAACCATCGCGACTTCTTCTGCTTTCGCGTTCGCCTTTTCCAGGGCAAGTTGAAAGATTTTCTGGTGGGGTTTGCGATAGCCACAACCGGCGGATGTCAGGATAAATTCGAAATAGGATTCAAGCCCGAACTTTTCTACCAGTTGAATGACATCTCTATGATCGCCGGCATTTGACAACAAACCCAGTTTATAGTTTCGTTCTTGCAGTGTGCTGAGACAGGTAATGGTGTCTTCTTCAAGCTGCCAGTTTTTCTGAGTGACGGCATAGTGCGCATCCAGGCTATCACGGATGACGGTGTCAGAAACGTCGCTGTGTCCCTTTTCGGCCAGCAATTCCTTAAGGACTAAGAAAGTGCTGGTCTCGATCATTTGCTCGTCGCGTTCATCGTAATACTGATGGAGTCGTTGGTTGAATTCCAGTAAAAAGTCATCACAATCTGTGAGAATATCCAGATTACAAAGATATTCGATCAATGCCTGATTTCCCCGTTTGATGACTTCAGGCCACAGGTCCGAAGCGACCGGGTACATCAGGGTATTGCCGAGATCGAATATCACTGCCCGGATGAGCATCGCTAATAGCCTCGTTTTATGTCAAATACGTTATACAGCGGCAAATCTGCAATGTGACGCGACAGGTTTTCAGCGAACAATTCCATTGCACGTTCGTCATAGTGGGCGCTGATTCCGGCGATATGTGGGGTGATGATAACGTTTTGTATCTCCCACAATGGGCTCTTCTTTGGCAGCGGTTCTTCCGGGAACACATCCAAGGCCGCCCCGGCCAATCTGTGTTCATTCAAGGCTTTGATGAGTGCGCTATGGTCCACGATGCCGCCGCGTGATATGTCCACCAGATAGGCGGTTGGCTTGCAAACGGATAGCGCCTCGGCACTGACCAGTCCGCGTGTCTTGTCAGAGAGCGGCACCGAAACCACGATAAAGTCACAATCCTTCAGCATGGACTTGAGAGCCTGAGCAGGATACAAACGGTGAACAAGTTCACCGTTCGGGTCTCCCATACCCTCAGGCGTGTACCCACTATCGACGGGGTGCATGGCATCATTTTTCGTGGCGAGCACAGTTGAGCCGAATTCCCGCAGCAGGCGCGCCACCTGCCGGCCGATGCTGCCATATCCAATAATCCCTACGGTGCTGGTGCGCAACTCTCGCGGTTTGAAACGTTCCCAGCGCTCTCTGGGCCACTCACTCTTCTTTTGTTGCTCAAATAGGGTTGGCAGTTGCCGCCCAAACGCCAGCAGCATGGCCAATACATGTTCGGCGATCTGCGAAGTTTCCGCACCGCTTAAAGTTGTCACGGTCAGATTAGGCCTGACTTCGGCGATCTGATCGACTGACGAATCGATACCGGCATAATGGTGCTGAACCCATTTTAAATTGGGAGCAAGCTCTTTGTCCGGGATGATGCGATCCGTATACAGCACTTCGCAGCGCTTCCATAATTCATCCGGAACTTCATTGATGTTCTTGGCCGGATGGATTGTTATTCGCAACAGGGAAGAAACTTCCTGGAGCGGTTTGATCAGGGAAGCGCTGAAAGGCATAGTGATGAGAACATCAACTGGGGAATTTGTTTTACTCATTTTGTAATCAGGGTGGTCAATGCCGCTAATAATACCAGACTGAGCAGGATCCAGGTGACTATCATCATTCCGGCTTGAACCGTTGGATATAGAAAAATCGAAGCCAGTGCGATAGTCACAAACGCTATCGTTTGACGGTTGAATTTGTTTTTAAGCATAACACATCAAAGCCCGATGAGAATTACCAGGCCGGCCAAAAGACCGATGAACAAGACCAAAAGGAAGGTATAGCCAATCAGGGCGCGCAGCACATCTCCCTCTTTCCCGGCCATGCCGGCGGTGCTGGCTCCCACCACCACTTTCGTTGGTGCAGCGACAGAAGCCACGGCAGCCCCGGCGGTTTGCGCAGCCAAAATAGCCGGTACGCTGTAAGACAACAGTTCTGCCGTACGCATCTGCAGCCCGGCGAACAGGACATTGGAATTGGTGTTCGAGCCGGTCATGAACGCGCCAATGCCGCCGATCCAGGGCGCGATCAGGGGGAAAGCCTTCCCCACGGCGTCTGCCAGACCCTGTGCCAGCGCTTCTGTCATGCCGCTGCCCTGCATCATGGTTGCCATGGCCACCATCAACGCAATGCTCAGGCTCGAAGACATCATGCCCTTAACTGTGGCCAGCAGGATATTTTTTCCAACTTCGGTTTGATACATGCCTGCACGCCGGTAGATAAAAAATGAAACCAGCGACGTGTAGACCAGGATCGCCCCTGCGTGTGTAAAAATGCGGATCGGGCGGTTCGCATCTGCAGGATTGACGTACCCTAAAGTTGTCACTGTTTCGGGGAACTGGATTTGGAAGGAAACCTGTCCCAGCCAGTCTTTGACAGGTGGAATTAGAAGTATCGCAATCGTGATAAGGATGAGAACGATGTAGGCAGAAAGTGCCAGCAGCAGCGGTTTCCGCTCGCTTCTATCTATGCCCTGGCTTGCTTCACCCCAACGGACCACCCACGCACTGACGGCCAATCCTGCCAACCCACCCGTGAACGCACCCAGATTCCACAGCCCGGCCCCCGCAGCAACAGCGAACTGCGTTGCGCCCATCACCGTGCCAATCACCAGGGCCGGAATAAGTAACCGTCTGACGCCGCTCCAGCCGGCCGCCGCGTGTGCGACCATGGGGCCGGTCAGCACACAGGCCAGCCCAAGGTAGAGCGCCGATTCAGGAGCCAGGGTAGCGGCCTCCAGACCTGTAGCGGAGAGCATCGCGTTGAACGATGAGCCCAGCGAACCGAATGTCACAGCCCAGCCGTGCCCGATAGATGGAATGATAACCGCACTCAACGGTGTGAAGCCCAGCCCAATCAGCAGGGGCGCAGTCACCGCCACAGGCACACCAAACCCGCCCGTACCCTGCAGGAAGGAGGCGAATACCCAACCGATCAACAAAGCCTGCATGCCGCGGTCACGGGTCAGCGAGGGTAAGAGCCTGCCGATTGTTTTGATCGCTCCGGCTTCATCGGTTACCCGGTACAGTAAATAGGCTGCCCATATGATGAACAGTACATCCATGGATAGGATGAGTGCCTTGGTGTGCGCGTATGCCAGCACATCTACGCTGGCGCCGAAGAATATCACTGAAACGATGAATGCAGTCAGATATCCTGCCGCCCCCGCGCGGGCAGCGCCCCACCGGAAGCCGATCATGAGGACGAGAATGACCAGGATGGGAATGGATGCAATGATCGCCATGGATCAGTCGTTATTTGGTTTTCTTAAATATCTTGAGTAGACAAAAATAAACGCTGCACCAAGCAGCATACCCGGTAGAACTATCAAACCTGCTTCGGGGCCAAAAGCGCCGCCTGTCCAGAGCACGGGACCATCGACCGTGATGCGAATCAGCCGGTAAAAATCCAACCCGCTGACCGGGAAGCCGAAGACCACGCCCTCGAAGAAATTCCATCCGATGTGCAAGCCAATCGGCAGCCAGAGTTGCCGGGTGGTGAGGTAGCCATAGGCCAGGAACACGCCGGCAAAGAAGATGCCTGCCGCACTGATCCAGGTCGCATTGGGGTTGGCAAGATGCAAGACGCCAAAGACAGCGGACGAAATCACCACCCCCCAGAACAGGTTCAAGCCGCTGGCAAGGGTCTGCAGGTGGTAGCCTCGCGAGAGCAGTTCCTCGTTCCAGCCGACCAGTACGAAAACAGTGAACATGCCCAGGCTCCCGCCCAGAACGGTTAGCAGGTCGTCTGTTTCCCAGGCGAAGCCCTCAAACGTCAACCAGCCCAGCCCCCATTGGATCAGGTAAATGAATCCCATGATAAAAAATGTGATGACAATCCCTGAAATAATATCAATTACGGTCCATTTGTCGAGCTTCAATCCAATGCTGCTGAACGGACGTTTGTCCAGAAATCGTACGGCCAAAAATATGGAGCCTGTGAAAGCGATGATCTCAATGACCTGGTTCAAGGCCAGGAATAATCCATCAGGCAGTTCCAGGCCGGGGATAAGGAACAGCAAACCAAGGGGAAGCCCCGCGCAAAATGAGAGCGCAATTAACAGGATGGTTTGTATGGCCAGACGCCAGCCCGCCCGCAATCGCGGCTCGTCAGACGATATAAATAAATTCTTCAAGAAGGGGCGTTTTTGAGCAGGTTCAAATTGGGTCATTTTTTATCTCGCTAACTCTGTCAAGGATTCCATTGCGTTGATTGTACTATTGACATTCATATGAGTGAGACTCTTTGGTCGCATAAACCGCTCCCCCACACCGTCCCGGCGTCCTTCGGGAGAGTGACATGACTTTACTTATACAGGACTTACGCAACTGAATGTGGGAGGCCCGAAAATAAGGGGTGCG
>JBAVJG010000190.1:0-6412 GCA_049687655.1 Anaerolineales bacterium
CTACGGGAAATCGAGCGTATTTTACGCCCCGGCGGGATGATCCTCATTATCGAGTCGCTGGGCACGGGCACGGAGAGACCGCGTCCGCCTGAGCATCTGGAGGCATATTTCGACTGGTTAACGGAGGCAGGCTTCGAGCGCGGATGGATGCGCACAGACTATCGTTTTGAGTCCCTCGAGGAGGCAGTCGAACTGTCTACATTCTTCTTTGGCGAGGAGATGGGCCAGGAAGTCCGGGAGAAAAACTGGGGCATCCTGCCTGAATGTACGGGCGTGTGGTGGAAGCGGGTAAAATCGGGTCATGTTTGATCTGACCAACTGTCGCTTTGCTTTTCTGGATTTGGAAACCACCGGCCTGTCGCCCTGGTTCGGTGACCGCATCTGCGAGGTGGGCATTGTGCGGACCGAGGGGAAACGGATACGGGAAACGTACGAGACGCTGGTGAACCCGGGGCGGGAACTCTCGCCCGCAGCGGCCAGCACCAACGGCCTGACGGATGCCGAGCTTGCCAGCGCGCCTCCGTTCGAAGCCGTAGCTGACGAAGTGACCGCTCACCTGCAAGACGCGGTGGTGGTCTGCCACAACGCGCAATTCGATCTGCAGTTCCTCGATAATGAGTTCCGCCGCATCGGACGGGAAGTGCAGATCCCCAACCTGATCGACACACTGTCCATCGCACATGAACGCTTCGATCTCCCGTCGAACGCGCTGCTCTCGCTGGCGGAGGCCTTCCGCGTGCCAATGGACATCTCACACCGCGCACTGGCCGATGCACTGACCGACCGGGGCGTCTTCTTCGGCATGATGGAGGCCATCCAGCCGCCCGGCGGAAAACTGGATGAGTACATCGGTATCTACAACTCCCCGGCCTGGTCGAAAGACAGCGTGCAACTGCCCACCGAATTGAACGAGGCCATCCAGAGCGAGAAACGCCTTTTTATCACTTATTTGGACGGCAAGGGAAATCGAAGCGAGCGCTGGGTCACGCCATTCCAGGTGATCGGCCTGTCAGATTATCTCTATTTGCACGCGCATTGTCATTTGCGGAACGCCGAACGCAGCTTCCGCCTGGACCGGGTGATCAAGATTGGCATCGAGGTATAGGGTGGGTTTCTTGCTATTGGAGGGCGGCGCGGAATTTGGCGGCGCCATGCGAGAACCGGACCTGCGCGCAATTGAGTTGGCAGGCGGCTTAGATGCACCCATCCGCATTATCCCGACCGCAGCCGCGCCGGACAACAACCACGTCCGTGCCGGGAACAACGGCGTGCGCTGGTTCAAAAGTCTTGGTGCAACGGACGTGGAGTCCCTGCCCCTGATCGACAAACCAAGTGCGAACGATCCCAAGGTCGCGGATGCTCTCCGCCATGCCAAATTAATATACTTGCTGGGAGGCTTCACACACTATCTTGGTCAGACGTTGCTGGCAAGTAAAGCCTGGGAGGCTGCGCTGGAGGTATATCAAAATGACGTGGTTATCGCCGGGTCCAGTGCGGGGGCGATGGTGATGTGCGAACATTATTACGATCCGGGCAGAAGCAAAGTAGAAAAAGGGTTGAACCTGGTGTCCAATGCCTGCGTCCTGCCGCATCACAATACCTTTGGGAAGAATTGGGCCGGGAAGTTGAAAGCGTTGTTGCCTGGGGTAACTCTGCTTGGAATTGATGAATATACCGGTATGACTACAGAGAAGGATGAATGGCAGGTTCTGGGTAGCGGCACGGTGACAGTGTATCGAGGAGAGGCTGTCCTGCGATATGAGGGCGGGCAGCGATTTATATTGGACGAGTGAGAAAAGAGAACACAGATTTAGCGGATGAGACAGATTTGCGCGGATAAATTCAAAAAAGAAAATCTGCGAGAATCCTCCCAATCAGCGTTATCCGCGCGCTATATGTTTAGAATCAGGAATCAACCATGTCAAAACCATCTATCGACCCCTCCGAAGTACGCTTCTTCAGCGGCAGCTCCAACCCGCAACTGGCAGGTGATATCGCCAAACGCCTGGGTGTCCCGCTCGAAAAGACGCACGTCTCACGTTTCAGCAACGACAATCTGTACGTGCAGTTGGGCGCCTCGGTGCGCTACCGCAAGGTTTACATCGTGCAGTCGCTCAACCAGCCGGTCAACGATCACCTGGTCGAATTACTGATGATGCTCGATATTGCCCGCAGCGCCGCGTGCGCCGAAGCGCACGCCATCATCCCCTACTACTCTTTCGCCCGTTCCGACAAAAAGGACGCACCGCGCATTTCTATCACTGCCCGCCTGGTGGCCGACTTGCTCAAAACCGCCGGGGCCACCCACGTCATGACCATGATGCTACATTCCCCGCAGGTGCACGGTTTCTTCGGCCTGCCGGCAGACCCCCTTAGCAGCCGGCATGTATTCCACGAATATCTGTCCGGGCGGGACTTGAGCGACACCATCGTGGTCTCACCCGATATGGGGCAGGCCAAGTCTGCGGCGCGCTTCGCCCAAAGCCTGAAGCTGCCCGTTGCCGCCGGGAACAAGGAACGTGTTTCCGATACAGAGGTACGCATCAGCGGACTGGTTGGCAGCACGGTGCGCGGGCACAAACGCGCGCTGGTCTACGACGATGAGATCGCCACCGGCGGTTCGATCCTTGAACTGAGTCGTGTACTGGTGAATGAAGGTGTGCAGGATATTTTAGTAGTCTGCACCCACGGCGTCTTCACCCGCGGCGGATTGAACCGATTGGCTGCCCTGCCCGAAATCAGCGAAATCGTCACAACAGACACGGTCTATACGCCACCGGAGCATCGACATCCCAAACTGATGGTGCTGTCGGTTGCCTCCACATTTGCAGATGCCATCAATCATAACTTCTCGCGCGAGTCGATCGGTGACCTGTTTGTGTATGGGGAGTGAACCCCCACCTAGCCTTCGCACAGCATACCCGAAGGTGCCCCCGCGGTCGGGGGATGAACTGTTCTCCCCCCGTAAACGGGGTGAGCTAGAAGGTGTATGACGTCCGTTCTAAAATTTTTGCACATCTGTCAGTTGCACAGACAATCAAAAACAGGTAATATTAAGTTGCCATGAGTGAGATATTAGGTCTATTCCTTATTCTCCTTCTCATGCCTTGACACTACAGGCCTGACGGGTACACACATACCTGTCAGGCCTTTTTAGTTCTCTGTATTTCAACCCACTCCAAGGAGCAAGAATGCACCATACCACACCCTGGGAATACCGTTACGCACACAGAACATCCCGCATGGGTAGTTCCGTCATCCGCGAATTGCTCAAATTGACACAACAACCTGACATCATATCATTTGGCGGAGGGCTGCCAGCACCGGAAGTCTTTCCGGTCAAAGAATTTCAAGAAGCCTGTAATATCGTCCTGAACGAACAGGGCGCGCAGGCGCTTCAATACGGAACCACTGAGGGCTATCTTCCATTGAGGGAGATGATCGCCCGTCACAACGCCCGCTTTTCGGTTGCAGTCTCGCCAGACAACATCATGATCACATCCGGCTCCCAGCAGGCGCTGGACTTCATCGGGCGTCTGTTCCTCAACCGCGGCGACTACATCGTGGTCGAATCCCCCACCTACCTGGGTGCGCTGCAAGCCTGGAACGCCTACGGCGCACAGTACGTTGCTGTCCCTTCGGATGAGCATGGCATGATTGTGGACAAACTGGAGGAGGCCCTGCGCGTTGGGCCCAAGTTCATCTATATCCTGCCCAACTTCCAGAACCCGTCCGGCTCAACCCTCAGCCTGGAACGCCGCAAAAAACTGGTAGAACTGGCTGACAAATATGGCGTCCCGATCGTGGAAGACGACCCCTACGGCCAACTGCGCTACGAAGGCGAACATCTCCCCTCTGTGGTGCAACTCGATAGCCTGATGCGCGGCCCCAACGGCGGGACCTACACCGGCAACGTCATCTATCTGAGCACATTCTCGAAACTGCTCGCGCCGGGCATCCGCCTGGCCTGGGTTATCGCGCCGCCGGAAGTGACCCGCAAGCTGGTTATGGCCAAACAAGCCGCCGATTTGCACACATCCACCTTCATCCAAATCGTAGCTTACGAAGTTGCCAAGCACGGCTTCATTGACGAGCACGTCAAGGTCATCCGTGCTACCTATAAGGAGCGCCGGGATGTGATGCTGGAAACCATGGAGGAGGTCTTCCCCACCGAAGCGCGCTGGACGCATCCCGAAGGTGGCATGTTTCTGTGGGGCATTCTGCCGCAAGGCATGGACGCGGCTGAAGTGCTAAAAGTTGCCATTGAGAAGAAAGTCGCTTTCGTGCCTGGTTTTGCCTTTCATCCCAACGGCGGCGGCGAGAACACCATGCGCCTGAACTTTTCCTATTGCCAACCCGATGTCATCCGTGAGGGCATCACTCGACTGGGATTGACGATTAAGGAAATGTTGAGCAAGAACGGAAAGTAACGCAAGGGCGGTCGCGAACCGCCCCAACAGAACAAAAAAAGGAGCGGACGAGATGTCCGCTCCTTCGCATTTACAGATCATCAAACCCGCCACCACCGCCATCATCCGCGCCTAGGTCCGGCAGCGCGGACTCGATCTCCTCGGGTGATTGGCCTTTCTCCAGGCGGTCCACCACCTCATCGAATTCGGGGGGCATCTCTTCGCCCAGTTCGCTCCCCATTTTGCGCATCATGCGCCCCAACGCCTGAGGGTCATCTTCCAACCCTTCCAGTGCAGACGGGTCGGAGAAATCACCCAGACTCTCCAGGCGGCTCTCCTCAGACTTGGCGATGCGCACACGGGTCATGCGCCGGCGCGTGTTTTCGCTGCCACAATGGGAGCAGGCCGCGGGCTTCGTCCCGTATTCGCTGTAGGTCATGAACAGGTCAAAGCGCTTTTTACAATCGAGGCAGATAAAGTCATAAGTTGGCATGTCCGTATTTTATCAAATACTTCTTTACATGTCATTGCGAGCCACCGATGATCTTTCGGTGGCGTGGCAATCTCATGTAGTCAAGTAATCATTGTTAAACAGGAGATTGCCGCGCTCGCCATGCTCGCTCGCAATGACATGTGTATGGTTGGGGTCTGTTTAAGATACAATACACGCATGAGCCACGATCCCGAATTCACCATCTTGAATCCCCAGCCATTATTGATTGTCATTTCCGGCCCATCCGGCGTGGGCAAGGACACCGTCATGCAACGCATGCAGGAACGCGGCATGCCTTTCCATTTTGTGGTGACAGCCACCACGCGTCCCAAGCGTGAGAACGAGGTGCACGGGGTGGACTATTTCTTTGTCTCCAAGGAAGAATTCGCCCGCATGATCGAAGAGAATGAATTGATCGAATACGCCATTGTGTACAGCGATTACAAAGGCATTCCCAAGCAGCAGGTACGCGAGGCGCTCGCCAGCAGCAAGGACGTGGTCATGCGCCTGGACGTGCAGGGCGCGGAAACCGTCCGTAAGCTGGCCCCTGAAGCGCTGTTGATCTTCATCACCACCGAGAGCGAAGAAGAACTGGTCCGCCGCCTGAAAGCGCGTAAAACCGAAACATCCGACGAACTGGCCCTGCGCATTGCTATGGCCCGCAAGGAACTCAAGCGTGTAGAGGCCTTCGATTATGTCATCATTAACCCTGACTTCAAACTGGACGAAACGGTGGAAACTGTGGCTGCCATCATCGATGCCGAGCACCATCGTGTCAATCATCGTGAGGTGACTTTGTGAACATGAACCAACCCCCCGAAGAAAATCATACTCCGCCCCCCTCTCAACCGCAGCCTGCTCCCTCTCCAGGGACAGTGCCCGTCTCGATGCCCGCTTCACCCCCGCGTGTGACCTACACGATCCTGGGCATCACGGTGCTTGCCTATCTGATACAACTCTTGACGCAGTTTGTTTATGGTTACGATCTGGCGGTCGGGCTGGGTGCCAAGGCCAACGACGCCATCCGCGCCGGTCAATTATGGCGCTTCTTCACGCCTATGCTGTTGCACGGATCGCTCCTGCACATTGGCTTCAACATGTACGCGTTATATATCTTCGGTATTGGGCTGGAACGCCGCTACGGACACGGACGTTTCCTGTCGCTCTACATCTTGAGCGGGTTTGCCGGAGCGGTATTTTCCTTTCTCTTTACCAGCGCATACTCGATCGGAGCCTCCGGCGCCATCTTCGGCCTGGTTGCCGCCGAAGGCATCTTCCTAATCAAGAACCGCAGGTTGTTCGGTGCGCGGGCGAGGGGCGCGCTCAACAATGTGATATTTGTGGTAGCCATCAACCTTTTCCTGGGACTGCAACCGGGCATCGACAACTGGGGCCATATCGGCGGGCTGATGGGCGGGCTGATCTTCGCCTGGTTCGCCGGGCCGCACTGGGAAGTGCAGGGAATCACTCCCAATCTGTACATCGAAGACCTGCGCGAGCCGCGCGATGT
>JBAVJG010000191.1:0-5864 GCA_049687655.1 Anaerolineales bacterium
CTTTAGCACGTGGCTTTCGTTCCATGATGTCGGGATCGCCTTTTTCCATGGCAAGCGCCAGGGCGGGCGCGCCGTCGGTGACCAGGTTGAGCCATAGCAGTTGGATGGCCGTCAGTGGGGTGGGCAGACCTGCCAGCGTGGCCAGGAAGATGATCATGATCTCGGCTACGTTGGAGGAGAGCAGGAAAAAGACGAATTTGCGGATGTTGCTGTAGATGGCCCGTCCTTGTTCCACAGCCGAGACGATGCTGGTGTAGTTGTCGTCGGTCAACACCATGTCCGCGGTCTCTTTAGCTACGTCCGTGCCAGTGATGCCCATGGCCACGCCGATGTCAGAACGTTTGATAGCCGGTGCGTCATTGACGCCGTCACCCGTCATAGCAACCACTTCGTTGTGGGATTGCAGCGCATCCACAATGCGCATCTTATGTTCGGGGGAGACTCGTGCAAACACGTTGACAGATTTGATCTTCTCCCTGAGCGTCTGGTCGCTCATCTGGCTGAGTTCAGCGCCGGTGATGACCTCCTGCTCTGGTCCTATTAAGCCGATCGATTCAGCGATTGCGCGGGCCGTCTGAGGGTAGTCACCGGTGATCATGATCGTGCGGATGCCAGCATCGGCCGCTACCGCCAGGGACTTCCCCACTTCAGCGCGCGGCGGGTCGATCATGCCGACCAGCCCGGCGAAGACGAGATCTTTTTCTACTGTCTCGGGAGTAAGTTCATCAGGGAGTTTTTTGACGACTTTATAGGCCACTGCGATTACGCGCAGAGCCTTACCAGCCATCTGGTCGTTTGCAGCGCGGATACGCTCGCGTACCTTTTCTGACATCTGTTCTTGTTGGTCGTCGTATGTTTGATATTTCTGACAAAGTTCGAGCATCACATCCGGTGCGCCTTTGACAGCCACCACGTACCAGTCCTTGACCGTATCGTCAGTTTTGAAGGGGGAGAAATCTTCTGTGTGCGGATCGAGTACCTTGTGGATGGTAGTCATGCGTTTGCGGTTTGAATCGAACGGGATTTCCTGAACGCGCGGGTAATCTTCACTGAGTTCCTGGTAGTCTTTGTCCGCTTTGGCGGCGGCGACGATAATAGAACCCTCAGTGGGGTCTCCAATCATCTTGTGCGTTCCGTCTTCGTTGTGTTCGAGCAGTGCGTCGTTGTTCAGCGCGCCTACCCATAAGGCGGTTGCTGCTGCCGGATATTCAATAATATCGATGGTTTCTCCACCAATTTTGAATTCACCTTCGGGGGCATAGCCTGTGCCGGTGACATAGATATCCTTGCCATCGATGGAAATCTGGGTGACCGTCATCTCGTTTTGGGTCAGGGTGCCGGTCTTATCGGAGCATATCACGGTGGCGGAACCCAGCGTCTCAACGGAAGCAAGCCTGCGGATGAGCGCGTTGCGGCGCACCATTTCGCGCATCCCCAGCGCCAGGCTGATGGTTACGACTGCGGGGAGTCCTTCTGGCACGGCGGCTATTGCCAGGCTGACGGCGATGATGAACATCTCCAGCGGGTCATAACCGCGGATCCAACCGATCCCGAATACCAGCCCACAGATAATGAGCGCGGCCCAACCGAGGGTTTTGCCCAACTGGTCGAGACGTTGCTGCAGGGGGGTCTCCTCGGATTCCACACTCTGAATCATGGAAGCGATCAGACCAATCTGGGTGGTCATGCCGGTGTTGGTGACCACGCCTTTACCGCGCCCGTAACTGACCAGCGTGCTCATGAAGGCGGCGTTTTTGCGGTCACCGAGCGAGGCATCTTGTTCTAGAACAATGTCATTGACCTTCTGCACCGGGACAGATTCGCCAGTGAGCGCCGCCTCCTCCACTTTCAGGTTCATGGATTCCAGCAGACGCACATCTGCTGGAACGTAGTTGCCAGCTTCCAGAAGGATGATATCGCCCGGAACCAATTGCCTGGCAGGCAGCGATTGACGCCGTCCATCACGGATAACCTGTGCCTCCGGCGCGGCCAGTTTTTGCAGGGCTGCCAGGGCTTCCTCCGCGCGGCTTTCCTGAACGATGCCCAGGATGGCGTTGAGAACAACAATAGCCATGATGGCAGCGGCTTCCACATAATCGCCGAGAACGGCTGAAATGATCGAAGCCACGATCAACATAATAACTACGAAATTGTTCAACTGATCCCACAGCATCTGCCAGAAGGTGGGGCGAGGCGCTTCCTGTAATTGGTTTTGCCCGTATTCGGAGAGACGCTTGTCGGCCTCCTCAGATGTCAACCCCTCCTCTCGTACACCCAATCGTTCGAGAACTTCTTCGGCCGACAGCGTATGCCAGGCCTCATTCTTTGTGTCTAACATATTCGAACCTCGTTTCTTCGAAGATTTGGGCGGAGGTCTTAGCATTAAAAAAGACCACCACGCCCATCGTGGTGGTCTCGCCATCGCATGATTGCGCACGAGCTGCCGAGAGCATTATGCTCTGTCCTGACGACAGCCCATCCTGCGGGGAAAGCAGGCGGCTACTCCCCATCCATAATCAGTTTAACAACTGAATGGATGGCTGTCAAGACAAAAAAAACAAAAGTTTTGATAATATCCTTTGAATGCGAAGGGCGACGCACTTCTGCTATTCTGGTGTAATGCGCGTGCCTGCGGGAATCTCAGTGTTCTTGGGGATGACGACGATGCCATCGCGCACGAACCAGGTCTCCCGGTCCAGGTCTTTATCGTCCGGGAAGGGTTTGATCATCACACCCTCTCCCAGTCGCACGTTTTTATCCAGGATGGCGCCTTCCACATGACAATTCGGCCCGATCCCAAGCGGGATATCGCGCGGGGTCGTCTCCGTGTCGAAGTAGTCCGCGCCCATCAGGATGCTGTCTTTGATACGGGCCCCGGCAGAAACCTGGCTGCGCACGCCAAGGACGGAATGTTTGATCTCGGCTTTGCGAATACGACAGCCCTCGGCTAACAGCACGTCTTCCAGTTCACTGTCCTCGACGACTGAACCTGGCAGGAAACGCGCGTGTGTATAAATAGGCGCGCTGGCGTCATAAAAGTTGAACGGCGTAGAGGATGAAGTCAACTTCAAATTGGTCTCATAAAATGAGCGGATGGTCCCGATATCCTCCCAGTAATCGTCGAAATCGAAACCGAAGACTTCATGCGAGCGAATAGCCTCCGGAATGATGTCGCCGCCGAAGTCGTCCTGGGTTGGATGATATTTGAGTAGATCTACCAGCACCTGCGTGTTGAACATGTAAATGCCCATCGAGCCCAGGAACGGACGCTCCGGGTCGTCCCGACTGACGAATTTCTCCTGGATCTTCGGGTCCTTGGGTTTTTCAGCAAAATCGGTGATGTGATCATCAGACTCGCGTTTCAACAGCCCGAAACGGGGCGCATCATTTTTCGCGACGGGTTGGACTGCCACCGTTATATCGGCATTTCTCTCCCAGTGATATACGGCCATCTGAGCATAATCCATGCGATAGAGGTGATCGCCCGCCAAGATCAGGACGTACTCTGCGTCGGTGGCCTGGATCTCGAACAACTGCTTGCGGACCGCATCTGCCGTGCCCTGATACCAGCCTGCGCTTTCCATGGTCTGCTCAGCGGCCAGGATCTGCACCCAGCCGGTATGGAAAGCGTCGAAGTTGTAAGTGTTAGAGATATGACGGTGCAGCGAAACAGAGTTGAACTGGGTTAGGATGGCGATGCGGTGAATATTGGAGTTGATGCAATTGCTGATGGGAATATCAATCAGACGATACTTGCCCGCGATAGGCACGGCAGGTTTGGAGCGCATCTTGGTCAGGGGGTAAAGTCGTGAGCCGCGTCCCCCGCCCATGATCAACCCTAGCACGTCATTAAGTGTTGGCATACTAACCTCCTGGTTTTTGTAATAGCTTACCCTATTATCGCTTAACTCTGTGGAAAACAAAACCTGCCACGATAATGGTGACAGGTCATACCCTTTACTTTTCTTTTTTTCCGATTTCATACAAAGGGCAGTATAATGCCGAAGGTGGGAATCGAACCCACACTCCCGAAGGAACACGAGTTTGAGTCGTGCGCGTCTGCCTGTTCCGCCACTTCGGCCTGTGCCCTTGTCGTTAGGGTACTGGGCATGCGCAAGTATACTCACTCCCACAACGAAGGTCAAGATATTCGTAAAATAAAATAAACTGTAAGGGCGACCCTTCAAGGTTAAAAAGACTCTTTGGTAGAACCAGGCGGGTCGCCCCTATGTATGCCAAAAAGGAAATAATGAAACTAGGAATTATCGGCTTACCACAATCTGGAAAGACAACTATCTTCAACGCTCTCACCCGAGCAGATACTCCCACAACGGCTTCCGCCGGGCGCATCGAAGTCCATACCTCGGTGGTGGATGTACCCGACCCGCGCGTGGACGTACTTTCCGGCATGTTCAACCCGAAGAAAACCATCTACGCCAAAGTCACCTATGCCGATATCGCTGGGCTGGAAGGTGGCGCAGCCAAAAGTGGCATCTCCGGTCAGTTGCTCAACCAACTGGCGCAAATGGACGGGTTCATTCACGTAGTGCGCTGTTTCGAAAGTGAATTGATTCCGCATCCCGCCGGGTCGGTGGATCCGGCACGCGATGTGGAAACCATGCTGACGGAGTTGCTGCTCAACGACCTGATCGCCGTCGAGCGCAAACTGGAGCGTCTTGCGGATGAGCGCCGCAAGGGCGGCTCGGACAAAACCATAGTAGAACGGCAGATCGCGCTGTTTGAACGGTTGCAGGCCGCTCTGTCGGAGAATGAACCGCTGCGCAAATTGGACTTCAATCCTGATGAATTGAAGGAATTGTCCAGCTATGGGCTGCTGACCCGTAAACCCATCCTGACGGTGTTCAATCTGGGTGATGGACAGCCTGCCCCGTCCATAAACCTTGACCACGAATCGGTCGCTTTGCAGGGCAAGCTCGAAATGGAAATCGCCCAGCTCCCGCCTGAAGATGCGGTTGTTTTTATGGAAGAGTACGGCATCGAGGAACTCAGCCTGAGCAAAATGATCGGCCTTTCCTACGATCTGCTAAAACTGCAATCCTTCTTCACGGTTGGCGAGGATGAAGTCCGTGCCTGGACTGTGCGGCGTGGCGCCACAGCCTACGAGGCCGCTGGCGTGATCCATACCGATTTGCAAAAAGGCTTTATTCGTGCAGAGGTGGTTTCTTATGATGACCTGGTAGACCTGGGCGGTATGAACGAAGCCAAGGCCAAAGGTAAATTGCGCCTGGAAGGTAAGGAATACCCCGTCAAAGACGGCGATGTTGTGCATATTCGATTCAATATTTAATGGAGATATCATCATGACCTTTACCCAAACCAAATGGAGCCTGGCGGATCTGTACCCCGGCTTTAACACACCCGAACTGGAATCGGCATTCGACGTGATCGAAGAGCAGGTCACCTCCTTTGAGGGACTGCGCTCGAATCTGATTTCCGATATGCCTGCTGACCGTTTCCTGGACGTGGTGCACGCCTCGGAAGAGATGAACCGTGTGGCGCACAAGCTGTATGCATTTGCCAGTCTGTCCTTCGCTGCCAACACCCAGGACCAGGCAGCGCAAAGCCTGCAATCGCGTGTACAACAATTCCTGGCTGAAATGGAAAACCGAACCCTGTTCTTCGATCTGTGGTGGAAGGATCTGGATGACGAAAACGCCAAACGCCTGATGGATGCATCCGGCGATTACCAGTATTACCTGGAAGAAATGCGCCACTTCAAACCGCACACTCTCAGCGAACCAGAAGAGAAAATCATCAACCTGAAGAATGTTACCGGTTCTCAAGCCCTGATCACGCTCTATTCCTCGATCACAAGTCGCTATGTTTTCAAAATTGAGGTTGAC
>JBAVJG010000192.1:0-2327 GCA_049687655.1 Anaerolineales bacterium
AGGAAGGCAAGCCCTACCTCGACCAGTTGGTCTATGCCATTGTGCCTGAACCTGCTGCGCAAACTGCGATGATGTTGCAGGGCGAAGCACAGGTACATCTTTGGCCCAGCGAAGATGAATCTGAATACAATTCCTTGTTGGAAGGCAAAGCCCACCAGAAACTCGTGCCGGGCATCTGGAACATGGCCATCGATTTCAACTTAAGCGCGCCTTTCGACGGTGATCCCGGCCCGACGCCGCCTCATCCTATCCTGGGTGATTTGCGCGTCCGCCAGGCAATTGCATCGGCGATTGACTATGACACTCTGGTAGACGATGTGCTCTTGAGCACAGTCTCGCACTCGACCAACCCGTTTGCCTATGGCTGGTATTACTGTGACCTGCCACGTCCGTTCCCGTATGATCCCGATAAAGCCAAATCACTGCTTGATGAGGCCGGCTGGGTGGAAGGTTCTGACGGGATCCGTGTGGCGGAAGGGGCTGAGTATGCTCCCGATGGCACACGCCTCTCGCTGGAACTGCAGGGCTACACCAACTTCGAACCGCTGCAGCGCACCGAAGAGTTCATTGTAGAAAATTTGAAGGCGGTTGGTATCGAAGCTCGCATCCAAAACTATGACTTCTCGATCATCTTCGGCTCCTTCGAAGACCAGTCGCCCCGGAAGATCGGCGACTACGATATGCTCATCTTCGACCGTGGATTCACGGTCGAGCCGCAGGACTACGTTGCCAACGCCTATTCGTCCACAACCATTCCTTCGGCGGATCTGCCCACCGGCGGTAACTATTTCCGCTGGGTGAATTCCACTGTGGATGAAGCTCTGGAGACGGCCGGCACGAACTTCGACCTCGATGTGCGCAAGGCGGCCTACTGCACCGTTGGTGAGCAAGTGAGCACTGATCTGCCACAAGTCTACCTGTACCTGTTCCAGGATGGCTATGGTTTCGCCGATAACCTGGAGGGCGTCACGGTCAGCACCTGGGGTAGCATGGCCTGGGGCTCTCAGAACTGGAAGTACAAGTAAGATAGACAGGGACTTACGCAAAAGAATAGGACAAGCCCGAAAATAAGGGGGGGGACTGCGCTCGTCCCCCCTTATTTTTGGTACCTCTTTGTGGCCTGCGTAAGTCCTAATAGAAAGTAAAAAGTAAAAAGGCAGGACGGGTTTTAGCTCTTCCTGCCTTTTTGCTGGCATCGAGGATTTTATGACCGAACAAACCTGTTTCTGGTGGGTGGATGGACCCGCGCCCAAAACCTATAGAAACAAACCCCTGACTGAAAAAACGGACGTAGTTGTTATCGGTGGCGGATTTACGGGGACATCAGCCGCATTGCGGCTGGCAAAAGGCGGCGCAAAAGTGACTCTGCTCGAAGCCGAGACCATCGGTTGGGGAGCCAGTTCGCGCAACGGCGGGCAGGCGCTCTCCTGCCTGCACCATACACTGACCGAACTGATCCAACAACATGGTCTGGAACGGGCCCGGGAGATGTTCCGGGCTTCCGTTCGAGCGGCGGATACGGTGGCGCGCATCGTGATGGAGGAAGACATCGACTGCGATTTCAACCGAAACGGGAATATCGAAGCGGCCAGCAAACCAGGGCATTTTGACAGGTTGAGAGCGGAGCAGGAAACGTTATCTCGCGTGGTGGACTTCGAAACCCGCCTCATACCGCCCGAGCAGGCTGCTACCGAATTAGGGACAGATGCTTACCACGGACTGATGATCAATGAGCGCAGTGGCGGTTTACAACCAGCCAAGTTTGTGCAGGGCATGGCACTGGCTGCTGAGCGGGCTGGGGCGCAGGTCCAAGAAGGGGTGCGCGTGCTCGGAATCGAGAAAAATGTATCTGATGCCGGGAACAGGTTCACGGTCCGGACCGAACAGGGAAACATATCCACGAAAGAGGTCCTTCTGGCAGCCAATGCCTGGATTGGGGAGATCGTCCCACAGTTCCGCAGAAGAGTCTTCCCGGCAGAGAGTTACGTTATCGCGACCGAACCGCTGCCAGATGAATTGGTGCGCCAACTCATCCCGCACAGGCGTGTGGTCTACGACACCAAAAATATGGTGGCGTATTACACGCTATCACGGGAAAACCGTATGGTGTGGGGCGGTGAAGGAACGGCCACCGGCCTGAGCGCAAAACGGAACCTCGAGATTCTTCGTCGCGGGATGTTGCGCGTGTTCCCTCAATTAAAGGAAGCAGCCATCGACTATGTTTGGGGCGGCACGATGGGCCTGACGCTCGATCAGAACGCCCACGCCGGCCAGGTAGATGGGATGTGGTTCTCGATGTGTTATGTGGGGCACGGCGTGACGTTGGC
>JBAVJG010000193.1:0-3433 GCA_049687655.1 Anaerolineales bacterium
GGTCATAGGCGCTCAGGCGGCGGCATCGTCCCTTAAGGGAAAGCGCCAGGGAGCCTCCCATGAGTCCCAATCCAATAATGGAAATATTCGCGTCCTTGAGTGAAAAGCCAGACTTATCCATGTGCTAAAACTTTTACGGGAACCAGACGACGGTCCACGGCCTCGGCCACAGCCTTTACCTTACGCAGCATGTCCGTGAAGTTCTCAGGTGTGAGCGATTGGCGACCATCGGAGATGGCGTGGGCAGGGTCAGGATGCACTTCGACAATGATGCCATCGGCGCCTGCTGCAACGGCAGCTTTGGCAATGGCAGTCACGTAGTCAAAGTGTCCGGTGGAATGGCTGGGGTCGAGCACAACGGGCAGGTGTGTCAGGCTTTTTAGCACGGGGATGGCGTTGATATCGGTGGTGTTGCGTGTGGTGGTCTCGAAGGTGCGGATGCCGCGTTCACACAGCACTACGCGCTCGTTGCCGCCCGCCAGGATGTACTCGGCAGCCATCAACAGGTCTTCGACCGTAGCGCTCATACCGCGCTTGAGCAGGACCGGCGTGCGGGTATCGCCAACAGCACGCAGCAGGTTGAAGTTCTGCATATTACGCGCGCCGATTTGAAGCACGTCAACATATTTGACCATCAAGGGAATTTGGGATACGCCCATGACCTCGACGACGATCGGCAAGCCGGTCAGCTCACGGGCTTCGGCCATATACTCAAGGCCTTCTTCCCCAAGTCCCTGGAAAGAATATGGGGATGTGCGCGGTTTGAAGACACCGCCACGCAGGGCGTTTGCGCCCGCAGCTTTGACAGCCTGTGCCGTTTCGATAATCTGCGATCGAGACTCAACCGAGCATGGTCCCGCGATGATCGGGATTTCCTGGCCCCCAATCTTGAATCCATCCAACGGGAAAACCGAGTTCTCAGGATGGAACTGGCGCGAAGCCAATTTGTAAGGCTGTGAGATTCGTTGAACGGCCATCACACCGGAGAGAGTCTCGAAAGCGCTGGTAGGGACAGTATGACTCTCCCCCACCGCGCCGATAATGGTCTGTTCAACGCCAACAATTGTGTGGGCTGACAAATGATGTTCTTGGATGTGCTCGATGACGTGGTCAACCTGTTCTTTGGTCGCACCGGGGTGCATAATGATCATCATGGTGATTTTCTCCTTCGACAAGAATTTTCGTTTAGTGAGCGGGTGTACTGGCTGGTTTTACACTTGCAAGCCGGCGGCCCATGATCTCGGCGATCTGGCTAACTTGCTTGACCATGGCGGCGAATTTCTCCGGCTTGAGTGACTGCCGTCCGTCAGAGAGGGCGTGGGCGGGATCGGGATGCACCTCGACAATCAATCCGTCGGCTCCGGCAGCGACAGCAGCGCGGGCAATGGCGGCTACGTAGTCAAAATGTCCGGTTGAATGGCTGGGATCCAGGATAACTGGCAAATGAGTCAGGCCCTTGAGCACCGGTACGGCGTTGATATCGGTGGTGTTGCGGGTGGCAGTTTCAAAAGTACGGATGCCGCGCTCGCATAGCAAAACCTGTTCGTTGCCGCCTGCCAGGATGTATTCGGCAGACATAAGCAATTCCTCGACAGAGGCCGAGAGTCCGCGCTTGAGCAGCACGGGCATCTTGGTCTCGCCGATGACACGCAGCAAGTTGAAGTTCTGCATATTGCGGGTGCCCACCTGTAATACGTCCACGTATTTAGCCATCACATCGATCTGCACCTGCGACATGATCTCAACAACCACTGGCAGGCCAGTCTGTTCACGCGCTTCGGCCAGATATTCGAGCCCTTCTTCGCCCAATCCCTGGAAGGAGTAGGGAGATGTGCGTGGTTTGAAAACACCGCCACGCAAAGCGTTCGCACCCGCTTCCTTAACAGCGTGTGCCGTTTCAATGATCTGCGTTCGGGACTCAACCGAACAGGGTCCCGCGATAAGCGCCAGTTCTTCGCCGCCCACAGAGAACCCGTCAATAGGGAAGACCGAATTCTCCGGATGGAACTGGCGCGAGGCAAGTTTGAACGGCTGGGTGATGCGCTGCACAGCCTCAACCCCATCCAGCACCTCGAACTGGTCGGTAGGCAGGCCGTGTGTTTCCCCGATGGCGCCGATAATGGTGGTCTCGACGCCTTGCGAGAGATGCACAGACAATCCCACCGATTTAACTTTCTCGATCACATGCTCCACCTCTTGCGGGGTGGCGTTGGATTTCATAATGATCATCATGGTGACTTCTCCTTTTACCTATACTTGTTATGCGCGTGCGGCCAGGTCAGGCCGCAATACTACGGCGTCACGCAGATAGACATGCTGGATTTCCTGTTGTTCCTTGTCCGTATTCCAGTGAATCAATACCCGGATGCACATCGGCAGGCTTCCAGGCACAGGGATTTCGCGGGCACACATCATCGGGACCAGGCCCCAGCCCATTTGACGGGCAGCCAGCGCCGGGTAGGCCGAGGCGAGGTCTTCCGTCGTGGTAAAGAAGGCGCTGGCCACCTCATCCAGTTGCACCCCTTCATTCTCGTAAAGGATCGCTTCCAGCAATTCACGCGTGGCTTGCAGAATAAGCTCTGGATCGTCTGCGGGGACTGTCGTCGCTCCCCGAATTCCACGGATTGGCATCGGTGCCTCCTTTTCAGCCTAACAAAAAAGAGCGAGACCGTTTGGTCTCGCTCTTTAGAAATACAGATTCTTCGTTCTGTCTGCTTAAGCGTCACCAACGGCAACCGATTTGTGGAGGCCGTAAAAGTAATACGCAAAGAAAAAGCGGACAGAAGCTATCATGTTAGGCGTTATTCTATGCCCGTACCTCGAATGCGTCAAGGGGTAATTTACAAATAACGCATTAAAACGGCCTGATTTGGATTTATCTCAACACTTCGCTGAACTCCGCTGCAAGCTCCTTTGCTGTTTCTACAGGCCTTTCACTGTCGCCAATCGTTTTCACGCAGGCCGTACCGACAATGACCCCATCTGCCAGTGCGCCAACTTCCTTTGCATGCTTGGGCGTACTAATACCAAAGCCTACGCATACAGGCGCGGAGGTATGCTCACGCACACGCGCGATCAACTCACCAAGCCCATCTGAAAGGGAAGTACGCTCTCCCGTCACACCCGTCACTGAGACCAGATAGATAAATCCTTCAGCGTTACGAGCGATCATCTCCATGCGTCCCCCGGGCGTGGTAGGTGCAAGCATTTGAATTAATGGCAAGTACGATTGGCCAATTGCGCCTACTATTTCATCCGATTCTTCAGGCGGCAAATCAGGGATGATGAACCCATCCACACCCGCGTCAATCACATCATGAACAAATTCTTGCAAGCCATACGCCAGCATGGGGTTGTAATATCCCATCAAAATCAACGGGATGTCCACTCCGCGGTTGCGCAATTCCTTCACGGCTTTCAGCGACTTCCTGAC
>JBAVJG010000194.1:0-5548 GCA_049687655.1 Anaerolineales bacterium
GCGCCGTTCAGGCCGAGCACGCCGATCTTGGCGCCATAGTAGAAGCCGAGCGAGATGTCGCGCAGCACCTGTTTGTTGGGCGGCACGATGCGGCCGACTTTGTTCATAGAGTAGATGACTTGTTTGGTGTCTGTTGTCATGAGGGGATTCTATCAGGGTTTTCAAAAGTAAAGTGACAGTCACTTCTCCAGCGATTCAAGATAAACTCGAATTTCCTCGGGCAATTCTCTGCTCATTAAGTAATCCAACACAAAAGTCGAAAAATCTTCCGGCGACTCAAAACATGTGTCCACAAAGTTCTGGTCGAATAGTTTGCCCTCTCGCGCTCCAATCCATTCAAGGTAATTGGAGTAATCATCCAGCCCGCCAACGATGCCATCTTTTACAGGTTTTGCGTGGATATACCGGCAAAGATGCAGTAGATATTTTTCGTTCGTAACCTGTTTGGCTTGATAGCGATGTTCAAACAACGTCCCACTCTATTGATAACGTTTGTTGTATGCCTTTGTATAACTATTGAAGATATGTTGGGGAAGTAAGCCCGCAGGATTTTCACCATTTTGACGGATAAGAAAATGGTAATGGGTTGGCATCAGGTTGTAAGCAATGGGTGTCAAATTAAGGGATTTGCAATAGTTACCCATTTTTTCGAAAACCAAATTTTAAAGATGAAAAGGATAATATCCCATGTACAAGCTCGAAAAAAGTGTCTTTATCAATCGTCCCCAACAGGAAGTCTTTGACTTTGTGACCAACCTTGCCAATGATGCTCAATACCCAAGCGGGTTGGAACTTTCGGAGTGGACATCTGACGGTCCTCCCGCTATTGGCTCAACCCATAAGGTAGTGAGAAACTTGCTTGAGCGAAAAGTGGAAGCCGCAATGGAGGTTACCAGCTGGGATCCACCCAACCAGTGGGGCAACAAAACCGGTTCCGTTCGAAGGCACGCAAAAATTTGAAGCCCAGGACGGCGGTACCCAGATGACCTTAACCGCTCAAGCTGAACTTGGCGGCTTTTTTAAGCTGGCTAAAGGGCTGGTCGGCAAACAGCTTGAAAAGCAAATGGAAACAATGCTCGTTGCACTTAAGACGCTGCTGAAGGCAGGGTAAACTTAACTTCCTTTTAACGTTTGTCAAGTTAGCCCCCCAAAAAAACTCCGGGATCAAATCCCGGAGTTTTGGTTACCTCTCTACTTTCACCCGCATCACATCCCGCTCGCACCCTCGAACTTTATCTTGTCATCCTCGTCCCTCACAGGCTTTAGGTCTCCCCCAGAAGTTGAACAACTGACGGCTGACCCAAGAATGTGTCTCGCATTTCACCCGCATGCGCGGCGATATCGTCGACCACTTTCCGGGCCTGGTCTCGCAGTTGTTCAGCTGCATCCGCATTACCGCATGCTTGCTCCAACTCACTCATCGTGACCAGGATCTTCCATATTATGGCCCGCTCCTCTTGCGCTTCGGCTGCATCTTTGGCTTTCAATAGGGACTCACGTGCCGCGTCATATTGTCCCAGCGCCAGGGCAGCCCGTCCGCGCAGCCAAAGTTCATCAGCCAGCAGGTAACCAAAACCAGCCTCACGATACGGCTGAATACGTTCATCCAATCCTTCAAAGATATTTTCTGGCTGGTTCAGCGCCATATGTATTTCCCCGTATGCCAAAGCGATGTCGATGATCACGTACGAAAAGGGGGCATCCCATGGCAAATTTACCAGCAGTTCATCGAGAATGACCCGACCTTCATCCAGTTTACCGAGGGCAATTTTCACACGGGAGACCTCGGTGAAGTAGGCTGCGATAAAGGTTGGCGGGATCGTCTTTCGTTCGGCAAGGAGCTCATCAGCCCAGCGCTCAGCTTTATCCAATGCTCCAACCGCCAGGTAATACTTGATCCTTCCCCATTGATGGCCATGCTTTTCGTGCGGATATCCGAGGGACTCGGCGTAGGCTCCGTACTGATTTATGTAATTCAACGCCTGGCTGAATCGTCCCTGGCGGATACAAGTCAGGCTAAGCCATGCCAAAGCTTCGACCTCATCCAGGCGGCTGCCGATGGAGGCACCCAGTTCTGACAACTTTGGTGCGTCGATCAATATGCTGCGATGATCTCCAGCCTGATGATGAAAAATCAACATTAATCGGGACGCCTCAGCCACTTTTTGGAGGTTGCCCAGTTCCTGCCAGATCGACTGTGCTTCTGCCAATTCTGCCCGGGCTTGTTCAAGATGTTTTTGTGCACCGAAGGTCCAGCACAAATTTTTCAGGGCATGGGCGATCAGCTCTTTCAACCCCAATTCGCGAGCCAGCACTAATGCATCCTGTCCATAGGCTATGATCTGCCCCGTATCACCGGCGCTGTACATTTCGGCGTTCTGGAGCGCCCACAATGCATGGGCTTGAGCGGCACGGTCACCAAGTTCCTGGGCCAATGCCAGCGCTGCCCGGCCCGACTCCCTGGCTTTCTGCGGGTTATACACCGCAGTTGGATGGCTATGAAGGTTGCTCTGGGCAATCAACGCGGACAGTTCCAGAGCCTTGCTCTGGTATATCTCTCCCTCCTCTCGCATCTCCTCATAATTGGTTGCAGCCGCCTCATCATCCTGGTTCAATCGCAGGATCTTACCCCGTCTCTGGTATAAGCTTGCAAGCAGCTCAGGATCCACACTCTCACCTCGCTCTCCCATACGCCGGGCTACTTCGCGGGCGGTATCAAAGTGGGATAAGGCATCCTGCAGAGCATAAGAGGCAAAAGCCTCGTTGCCTGCGGTTACAGAAAAACGGAAAGCCGGTTCATCCAGCAGTGCAGCGATGGCGTGATAGGCACATTCAGCCGCTGGTTCACCGGCAGCTTCCAAGGCTAACAATGCGCGACGATGATATACCCGCCGCCGCGCTTCGTTGCTTTCCGTGTAGACCACTTCACGGATGTAGTCATGGGCCAGGGTATACGGTCGCCGGTCCGCAGGCTGTTCGGTCAGTAGACGCCCATCCAACAGAGCTTCGAGGGGATCCAGGGCATCCGTCTCATGCAGGTCGGCGATCTGACACATGCGCTCGAAGGCGCAGGCCCGGTCCAGAACGGCGGCAGCCAGCAACAAGGCACTAGCTTCCTTCGAATGCCCCTCCAAGCGGGCACGAATCACCTCACGCACGCCGGGTGGCAGCGGCGCTTGAACCAGGGAGCGGACGTGCTCCAGGGCGGATGCAAAATCGTACGCGGGACCCTGATCTTCGACTGCAACCAGAACGTCTTGCTCGATCAGCATTTGCAGCAGTGCCTCGATGAAGAAAGGCAGACCGCGAGTCTCGGCCCACAGCCAGGCGGCAAAGGCTGATCTGGCCGTTTCGTCGACCTCTTCGCCCGCCAGATGACTGATAAGTTCTCCCACGGCCGTACCGCTCAGGTTATCAAGCAGGATGCGAGTCAAAGATGTGTCCCGTTCCAGGCGCGTCAGCCATTCCCGCAAGGCGGCATCTGCGGCATACGCCTCCTGTCGAACGGTCAACAGTAACAAAATAGGAGCCTTCATCTCAGCCCAGCGCCGGGCCAGATAATGGATCAGATCCAGCGTATCGGCGTCCGCCCATTGCATATCGTCCAGGATCAAAACGGACGGATGATTTTCCGCCAGTGCGTTTCCTAACGCAGCTATCGACTCGAACAGACGGGCTCGCACAAAGTTCGCGTTCCCGGTCAGCGGCATGGGCAGGTCGGGATAACGGGCCCGCAGCTCGGGCATCAACGGGCTCAACTCGGCCAGCCATACATCCTCCAATAAATCTTCGGGTGCGTTGACTTGATCCAAACGTATACGCAGGGCTTCGACCACAGGCTGGAAGGCCAGCCGTCCGCCAGTTTCAAAAGCCTGTCCCCGCCAGACTTCGGTCTCTGGAGTGCCAAGCAAAACCCACTCTCTAAAGGCATTGAGGAGACGCGTCTTCCCCACTCCGGCAGCTCCGATGAGGACCACTGCTTGAGACTTGTCCCCTCCTATCTGATGAAATGATTCCACAAGACGACTATATTCCTCGGAACGTCCGACCAAGGGGAGGGTCAAACGCCTTTGCCGGTCTGTGGAGGAAACGCGGCTGATCTTGCGTGATGTGTCAAGACGCTCTGCGCCGATACGCCCCTGATCTATACTGTTTGCAAGCAAAACTGTTTCACGACCTGGTTGAAGTCCCAATTCCTTTTTTAGTGTGTCCTGTAATTGGTGATACGTGACTAAAGCGGCCGGGCGCTGACCGTTCAAAGCCTGGGCAGCCATCAGACGCCGGTAGGCCTGTTCGCTGAGCGGGGCCCGCGTCACCCAGCGGGCAGATGTTTCCACTGCCGCGGCGCTGTCGTGTATGGACAACAGATGCTGTGACAGTCGATCATAGACCGTTTCCAACTGACGAAGGCAGGCTCCGCGTTGGGTGGAAACCCAATCGTCAAATGCAGGTGCGTCAGGCAGGGAAAAGCCCTCCAGAAACTCGCCCCGGTCCATGGTCAGGATGGAGCGCAGGTTTTCGGGGGAAGTATTTTCTTGAGCAGCGGTACTTAACCATTCCAAGTCCAGATCAATCAGGTAATTAGAGTCAAATCCGATATTGCCCCCGTCGGTGATTAGAGCGTCTCCGACAGATCCTAGCGTTTTGCGCAGGCGAGAAAGCGTCGTCCGCAAGGTGGCCGCTGCACTGCTTTGCGAGCTTTCCGGCCAGAGCATGGTCATCAACGACTCACGGCCATACATCCCCCGTTCTGTGACCAGATAGACCAAGAGCGCCAGCACCTTGCGCGTGCGAAACGACAACGGCTGTTCGCCAAGACGGATCTCTGGAATGCCCAATACGCGAATCGCCAGGGATTCCATGTAACGCTTTCCTCCTTCGATATCCAATTTGGTTACGTTTCTGTTACGGGACTGCATTAAAGTGGAGCTATCAAATCTATTTTATCCCTTTTTAAGGGAAAGGAGAAATAAAATGTCAACAGAAACCAACAAAGCCATTGTCCGCCGTTACATTGAGCAAGTTCTAAACGAGCAGAGACACGATCTTGTCGAAGAATTTCTGACCGAAAACATCGAATTGCACGGTAGCGGCATCCCGCCCGGGCTGGAGGTGGTGAAGCAGTGGTTCTCCACGTACGCAACTGCCTTCCCCGATGGGCGTACTATTATCGAAGATGTGGTCGCTGAAGATGATAGGGTCGTTGCACGGACAACCTTCAACGGTACACATCAGGCTGAGATAGAAGGTATTCCCGCGACCGGCAAGAAAGTCAGTATGCCCGGAATCACTATTTTCCGGTTGGACAACGGAAAGATCGCTGAAGGCTGGTTGGTCAGTGACAACCTGGGAATGATGCAGCAGTTGGGCGTCATTCCCAGGCCGCAGGAAAACTAATCGTCGGAAAGTCATCTATTACGAATTACAAAAAGGAGAAAACATCATGTTCAAATACGAAAAGAGCTTCCTCATCAACCGCCCTCAGCAGGAAGTCTTCGACTTTGTAACGGACCTTTCTAATGATCCCAAATGGCAAAGCAATGTTGAA
>JBAVJG010000195.1:0-1687 GCA_049687655.1 Anaerolineales bacterium
ACGATTGCTACCGGGCCATGCTGGAAGTCTGCCGAAGAATAGGGCTCGGCTTCTATATAGGTCAACTCTTTGAGTTTGAGCGCCCACTCGAAGGCAGTAGCGTAGTTGTAACCGCGCCCCAGCACCACACATTGCCTCATATAGCGATAGCGCTGCGCCAACTGTTCGATCGTTTTGTCTTGTTCCAGGGCCTCGTTCACCCAGCCGGGGGCCTGTTCCAATTCATCCCAGCGCGAAGCCTCCCCTGCCAGCGCGGTGGACAACATGGCAATTGCCATCAATTCGGTTGTGTATGTTTTGGTGGCTGCCACGGCTAATTCCGGTCCGGCCTGGATATCCAGCACAAAATCGGCGGAATCCGCCAGCGGGGAATCTGTCTCGTTGGTGATCGCCAACGTCAGGTTGCCCTGGCGCTTGCTTTCTTCCAGCACGCTGACGACATCCGGAGATTGCCCGGATTGCGAAATGCCCACCACCAGCGCATTTTTCAGTTTTGGTGGCTGCTGGTAATACGTGAACAGAGACGGCGTCGCCAACGCCAGCGGCAGTCCGTTCATCGCCCCCCATAGATAGTTGGCATAACGTCCGGCATTGTCGGAGGTGCCGCGCGCCGCCAGGAACGCAAAACGGATATCCTGTGACCGGATCGCTGCTGCGATTTGTTCGACATTATTTCGTTGTGACGAAAGCAGGCGTTCCAGGCAGGCAGGCTGTTCTAAAATTTCGGAATGCAGACTCATCTTTTCTCTCTTATTGGTTTCTCGCTTCTATCCCGGACATTTCGACTTCGCTCGATGCAAGCCATGGCCTGCTCCCGTTTAGATGGTTTTTCTGTGCCCCTCGGCATACAAGCCGGGAATAGAGACGGGCAGCCGGCCCTTGAAGGAGATCTCACCAAACAAAGCTTTTGCCAGTGCCCGCATGGACGGTTCAAGAATGCTGTACGTGCAAGGCCCTACGTACCCGCTTCGGGGAAGGCGCTCAGGTCATAAGGCATCCGCAGGGCAACCACTACCGAAGGAATGCCCAACTGCAACGCCCGGCGGATAAATTCAGCCTGATTTGGGGAAGCACTGGCATTCAATGCGCCCAGCGATAAGTCTATTGTAATTGGATATTTGATGGATCAGGCCAGCGGGGATTTCGATCCCGGCTTTGGGCGTCAGTCGGAAGACGCATTGCTGTGAAAAGTACGAGGCACCGCAGCCGATGTCACCGGACCATTCTTCCACGGGCGCATTGGGACTGTAATCGATGGGGGCGAAAGCCAGTTCGTTCAGCCAGCCCATGATGTGGCCGTTCATGTCCACGTAACCGGCCGCCTCGCTGGAGCCCATCGCGATACCCAGATTGTCTTCTAGCAGGCTGGCGATCATGTCCGAGACGGTAGCGCGTGACAGCTTGGTGAGACGCGCGATGTCGGCCCGGCAGATAGCTTCATGGTCGAAGATCGTCTTTAACACCAGGTCACGATTGTGTTGTTTTGTTTTTTGGTGGGTGGCTTTTGTGGGTGTCATGGCTGCCCAAACTTTGTAAATTCAATAAACTTACAAATTTCCCAATAGTTCCTTCAAAATCGGAATCGCCCCCCGCACCGCCTGGCCGCGATGGCTAAGTCGATTTTTTTTGTCCATTTCCAACTCGGCCATGGATCTATCCAACCCCTCCAGCAGGAAGATGGGATCGT
>JBAVJG010000196.1:0-19013 GCA_049687655.1 Anaerolineales bacterium
CCCTTACCCTCCCCCCACCTCATTTCCAGGGAAAGCCACCAATTTCAGGCTCAGGGTCATCGCACCCGTATTTTTCTAATGGTTCTTGAATTCTAATGTTTTAATAGCACAAAGTCAATCTAATTTCAACACGTTTAATGCAAAAGCCATGGCATATGAAAATTACACTGTGCCTTTACTGGACAAGCGCGTTAATGAGGATTCAATATAATTCTAATATTTCACCGACTTGCGGATGATAAAATAAAATAAATTAAATTAACTTTGAATTCACAACGGATATAAATGCTCCCCGACTTCCGCGTTCGTCAACGCGACTATTTACTCGAAATCTCGCGCGCCCTGACCCAGGAACTTGACCTGGAAAAACTGCTGGCGCGCATTTTGCGCATCTCCATCGAAATGCTGGCCGGGCAGGCAGGCTTGATCGCGCTAAAAGAAGAGGACGGCTGGCGTGTCGCCACCGCCCATGGGATTGCTCCCGCATTCTTGAGTTATCTCACTCCCCTGCTTGCTGAGGAAAAAGTCCGCGAACTGGATGTAGATGAACTCAACCGTATGTTGAAAAATCTGACCTACACCGCAAGTAAGGGATTGCTCAACGGTGTCGGGTTGCCACTCTCTGCGCATGGACAATTGATCGGTGTTATCTTCATCTTCCGTAATTATCCCGACATGTTCTCTCCCAATGACCGGCGACTCTTGCAATCCTTTGCCGACCAGGCCGCCATCGCTGTCTACAATGCCCAGCTCTATGGACAGGTTATATATGAGAAACAACGCCTTGATGCATTGTTGGATTCTGCTGCGGATGGCATCTTAATTCTTAATGCCGACCACACTATCGAGCGCATCAATACGTCATTCGAGAAATTGTTGGAACTCACCCGCGCAGAGCTGGTTGGCAAACCACATGACGAGATTATCCGCTGGGCGCGTGTACCGCATGGGACTACCCTTGAAGAGGCTGAACGAGGTGGATGGCCGCTTACACCTAATGCCACATTATATGTAGAAGGCGACATCGAAAGGATAGATCTGCCGCCTTTACCTGTCGGTGTTACTTACGCGCCACTGCTCTCTGAAGAAGGCAAATTGCGCAACATCGTGGTCAGCGTGCGTGACATCACCCACTTTCGCACCGCCGAGGAAATCAAGTCCACCTTCATCTCAATCGTCAGCCACGAACTACGAACACCTGTGGCACTGATCAAAGGCTACGCATCTACATTACGCCGCGATGACGCCAAGTGGGACCGGGCCGTTGTAAAAGACAGCCTGTCCATCATCGAAGAGGAAGCAGACCGCCTGTCCAGAATGGTCGACGATCTGCTGGACGCATCCCGCCTGCAGGCTGGCGGCCTCAGCCTCAATCGCTCCGATGTCTCACTGCCTATGTTAACAGAGCGTTTAATCGAACGCTTCCGCATCCAGTCCAAAAAGCATACCATCGTAGCGGACTTCCCGGAAAATTGTCCGGTGATCCTGGCCGATGAAAACCGTCTCGAACAAGTCTTATCCAACCTGATTTCGAATGCCATCAAATATGCCCCCGCAGGTGAAATTCGCGTCAGTGGGCGGGTGCGCCCGGAGCAGGTCATCATCTGCGTCAGCGATGAAGGCCCGGGGATCGATGCCCGTGACCTGCCGCACATCTTCGATCGTTTCTACCGATCCACCAATGCTGTAAAGCAGACTAAAGGAGCCGGGTTAGGACTCTACCTGGCCCGTGCCATCGTCGAAGCGCATGGCGGGCGCATCTGGGCGGACCCAAAGCCTGATTCCGGAGCGAGAATCTGCTTCTCGCTCCCACGATAGCCAACCATCCTGCGGATGGTACAATTGTGCTTCGTATGAAAAACCTGTAATCATAAATCTAGAAAAAAAGTGGAATTTAATAATGCCTCAAACTCAAGTCTCTTGCCCACAGTGCCGGCAACAAATCCCGGCTAATGTAGAACAACTCTTTGATGTCACCCAGGATCCCGGCGCCAAACAGCGTTTGCTGGGCGGTATCTCCAATATCGTGAACTGCCAATTTTGCGGTTACCACGGACGCCTGGCAACCCCCATCGTCTACCACGATGCCGACAAAGAACTGCTGCTCACGTACTTCCCCCCTGAACTGAATATGCCGCTCGACGAACAGGAAAAGACAATTGGCCCGCTGATCAAAAAAGTCACTGACAACCTGCCCGCTGAGAAACGCAAAGCTTATTTGTTCAAGCCCCAGGCCAATTTGACATACGAGTCCATGGTCGAGACCATCCTTGGCAAAGACGGTATCACTCCTGAGATGATCAAGGGGCAACAGGACCGTCTGATGCTGGTCGAGCGTCTTTTGCAGGCCTCCAGCCCGGATGTTCGTTCCGAGATCATCAAGCAAAATGAAGGACTGATCGATGAACAATTCTTTGCCCTGTTCAATCGTTTGATGCCCCGTAATGTGAACGCAGGGCAGGAAGCGGTTGCCAAGCAATTAACCGATCTCCAGAAACAACTTCTCGAAGAGACGGAATTTGGCCGTGGGTTGCAGGAATCGGTCGGTGAATTGGAAGCAGCCTCAAAGGCGTTGCAAGAAGCGGGGCAAAGTCTGACGCGCGAGAAATTGCTCGATCTGGTCATCGAAGCTCCCAACGATGCTCGTATCCGGGCTTACGTCAGCATGACACGCAGTGGTATGGATTACACTTTTTTCCAAAACCTGACTGAGAAGATCGACGCTGCCAAGGGCGACGAAAAACAGAAACTGGAAGATTTGCGAGAAAAGCTGCTGGATTATATCAATGAAGTAGACCGTCAAATGGAAGAACGCCTCAAGGAATCCCAGTCCTTTGTGGAGCAGTTACTTGAACAGGATGATATTGCTAAAGCCACGCGAGATAATATCCAGGGCTTTACACAGGAATCAGTGGACCTTGTCAGCCAGATGTTGCGGCAGGCTTCTGAGAAGAACGATTATGTACGCATGGGAAAGCTGCAAAAAATGATGGAAGTGTTGCAAGAAGCCAGCGCCCCACCACCGGAAGTGGCTTTCATTGAACAACTGCTTGAAGCACCGGATGATGCCACCGTCGAGAAAATGATGAGCGAAAACGAGGAAAAGATCAACGAAGATTTTATGAATACGCTCGGCGGCCTGATGGCGCAACTCGAAGCGCAAGGTCAGGCTGGTCAGGGTGGTGAACAAGCTATAGAACTGACCAAAAAACTGGAAAGCGTCTATAAAGTAGCGCTGAAGTTTTCGATGAAGAAAAATCTGGGATAAGGCAACTGACCGTCATCCAAAAGGAGACGGTCAGTTTTTTTGAACTCAGCTTCCATTCTTTTCAAGCTCAAGATATCTCTTTCGCAACCGATCAATAGGATATTTTTGCCCATGCTCATCAGCGTAATACCATTTTTCCCAGCCATTGGCAGGGGCATCTAATAATTGTTTGGCCACCTTATGAATTGAGCCAGTCCATTTGCCCGACAGAATCGATGCATCTGCGCGGACAACGGCTTCCGTCTCACCCGATTCGCCCAGATAAAGAGTCTGTCCTGGCAGGATCAGGCCTGTTTCAAGCAAACGGCTGAAGGGGACGCGGCGGGCTTTTCGTCCAGATGAAGATGCGAACAGCGCCTCATCATAAGCCGGAACCTGAATTCCGTTAATCCGCTCCTGCGCCACGCTGACGTATTCTCCGTCTCTTTCGATGCCAATCCAATGTCGATGCAGTTTTTTGGCAACAGCGCCGGTGGTGCCGGTGCCAAAGAATGGATCGAGCACCACATCTCCGGGATTCGAACTGCTCAAAATCACTCGATAGAGCAAGGCTTCAGGTTTTTGGGTGGAATGCGCCTTCTGGCCATTCAGTTTGACCCGTTCTGCGCCAGTACAAAGCGGGATGACCCAATCGCTGCGCATTTGTAAATCGTTATTGAACGCCTTCATATCTTGATAATTAAATGTATAGCGTGCCCCCTGTTCTTTTTGCGACCATAGCAATGTTTCGTGAGCATTCGTAAAGCGTACTCCGCGAAAATTAGGCATGGGATTGGTCTTGACCCAGACGACATCGTTGAGAATCCAAAATTTCAAATCTTGCAGGATATTCCCCACACGATAAATATTGTGATACGAGCCAATCACCCAAATCGTGCCAGTGTCTTTGAGCACTCGGCGACAGGCTGTCAGCCAATTACGTGTGAAAATATCGTATTCTTCAAAACTGGAAAATTGATCCCAGGCATCGTCCACAGCATCCACTTTGGTTAAGTTGGGACGCCACAGATCTTGTGAGAGTTGTAAATTGTAGGGAGGGTCAGCAAAGATCAGGTCGATTGAATTTTCAGGCAGGGTTTTCAGGACATCAACGCAATCCCCCTGAACGATCCGGTCTAAAGGAAGTTTATATTCAGACATAATATCAAAGACCCTAAAGGACTTGAAGACCTTAGGGTCTAGTCTAGACAGGCGGATTATCCAACCGCACGCCATGTCCGCGTACAGTGTTTATGAACTGGTGCTTTTGATCAAGTGAAGCAAGACGGTCGCGCAGGCGGCGGATGAGCGCATCCAGCGCCTGGTCTGAAACCCCTGCGGATTGCTCCTCACCCCACACAACAGAGATCAGGTCTGGGCGGCTGATCACCTGTCCCTGGTTCTCATAAAGCAACCATAAGAGTTTGAACTGTTGGGCTGAAAGCGACGGCACAAGTTGTTGCTGGTTGATCCATACGCGCCGGGAACGAGCATCCACCATCAGACGACCGGGTCGTCCCGCTACATCAGACAATGGCATGGTCGCATCAGATGTCAGATACTGGAACTTCTGTGCCAGCGCGACCTGCACCATATCACCATCTTGCAATACCAGTGGAGCCGTCAGCGCCGTACCATTGCAATGTGTCCCGTTCTTGCTGCCCAGGTCTTCCAGGATCATACCTTCCTTGGTCGGTGTGATACGCGCATGATAGCGGGAAACCTGCCTGTCAGGAATCACAATATCGCAGGTCGAATCACGACCCAGCACTACAGTCCGCGCCAGTGGCCAGCGTTGGTCGTTGAGCGGGCCCTCCTGTGCCACCAGCATAGGATATTCTTCCAGTGAAAAATCCATGAGACCTCAATAAACAGTGTTCATTGGGATTCCCGTGGCAAGTACCCGGATTTTGGTGTGCAAGCGTGCCTTTATACGCTCACACTAATATCCGGACCTTTTCACAACAAATCCATAGAACTAATAAATACAACGCAGAAACCAATTATAATATAGCAGAAAAGCGATTATCTGTGCAGAATAAACGCCGAAAATCTTCCTGCACAATCTGCTTTCGAGAAGAAACGAATAATTATGTCTTTCCCGCTCAAGAACGGGGAGGTCTTGCGTGGTCGCTACCAGGTCCGCGAACGGATCGGCCAAGGCGGTATGGGTTCTATCTACTTGGCCGAGGACTTGCGTCTTTCTGGTCGCCTGTGTGCACTTAAAGAAGTGCTCTATGACCGCAACCTCCCGGACAAAGTTTTAGAACAGGCCCGCGAACAATTTCTGCGCGAGGCCACTGTGCTTGCGCGTCTCGACCACCCCAACCTGCCCAAAGTGTCAGACTACTTCTCCAGCGGGCAGCGCGACTATCTGGCAATGGACTTCGTACCGGGTAACGATCTGCGCGACATGATGCTGGAAGCCCGTCGTCATAACACCTTCCTCCCGGAAAAGGATGTGCTCAACTGGGCCAACCAACTGGCCGATGCGCTGAACTTCATGCACAACCAGGAACCTTCCATCGTACACCGCGATATCAAACCCAGTAACTTGAAGTTGACGCCCAATGGCCTGTTGAAGCTGGTAGATTTTGGACTGGTCAAGATCCTGGCTCCGGAAGAAGTCACCATCACGGTCATTCAAGGACAGGGAACTGCCCTGTACACGCCTCTCGAACAATACGGCGGCGACGGCTTGCACACCGACGTACGTGCTGATATTTATGCCTTTGGCGCAACACTCTATCACCTGCTGACAAACGAATCCCCGGCAGATGCGCGCAAGCGCTTCTTACAGCCCGAAAGCCTGCTCCCGCCCCGACAGATCAACCCGGCCGTCAGCCAAAGGACCGAGCGTGCCGTCTTATGGGCTATGGCCCTGCACCCCGACCAGCGCCCGGACTCCATCGAAATCTTGCGGCAGGCTCTGCTTGGCTACCGTGAACCCCCAACCACACCCGCTGTTGTTGTGAGACAGCAATCACGACCCTCTCTGTGGGAAACCGTGACATCGCCGCCCGAAAGTATTCTGCTAGGCCTTGCAGCTGGGTTGTTCCTGCTCAGTTTGATTACCACACTAATCCGTTAGTATCGCGACAATTTAAAGATGCAAACAAATCCACACTTATCATAGGGAACCTCTAACAACCCAGCAATTTCATTTGGTCGCGGCATTAAGCCTGTCGAGACCAAAGCCAGGCCACTCCCATCCCAACTATTTCCCCGATTGCAGACATTCCCAATACACCACCCAGACCACTTGTGAGCAAGATCTGCGTGCTACCAAATATGCCAAAGGCTATAAAGTTATAGCCAGCCAAGCCACCCAGCAGGACACACAACCCCCAACGCAACCCCCATTCCTGTGACCGCATTAGACTGGCTGCCCAATATGCCAGTAAAGTGCTAAAGCTGATGAACATGACCGCCAGCATCCAGCTGCTGAAGCGGGGAAAACCCTCCAGCGTTACAAACTCATTTTCAGCCACGGAGGTTGGTGGAATGGGCGTTGGTTCAACCGTCTCGGTTGGATTTGGTGCTATCACCGTTATCGCAACAGCCTGACCCGAACTGACATCTAGTTGGATTGTCTGTGAGAGCACGGCCGGGTCACTGGAGGCGCGAATTTCGACCAGGCCCGGGTTTTCCAAAGCGAACGAGGCGCGCGCCATACCACGCAAAGTGGTTTGATCTACTTGCTTAACGATACCCCCGCCTTCACCGCTCAATAACATCGAGAATCGCACCACTGTGCCATCAGGGACGATGTGACCATTGTAGTCATAGATCACGCCAGTGCGCACATTGATAGTATCCCCAAGACGCAACAAGGGAATTGGAGTTGGTTCGGGATCGGCGGTTGGGGTAGTCGTTGGTGTTGTTGGAAGGTCAGGCGTAGGAGTGCTTGTTGCATCGGAAGCAGCTGGAGCGTCCAGGGAGAGCGTGATGATCTGGTCAGGATTTGGACGCGTAATCTCAAGCAGGTCGTAGCCAGTCCCAGGGATCGAAACCGGAGAATATCCCAAGGGTGTCAATTCCTGATACAGCAGACGTGCGGCTACATCGATGAAAGCTGGCTGACTGCTGTACAAACCATAATATACACTCAATTTAGAGATGTCAGTAGCGTCCAGATAATAAGGCGCTGTGAATGAGAATAGGACAATACGCTTCTCACGCAGCAAATCCTGACGCTCAGAAAGAAAGCGACTGACCAGTTCAGGCTGCCCCTGATTTGAACCAGACAATGAAAGCACGATCCAGTTCGAACGGTTAATGTTAGTTACCATAGTATCCAGTTCGGCTCCATCCAACAGCGCCGAGAGATCATCGAACGTATAGGATGTCAGACGAGCATCTGAAACCAGTCCGCCAGCTGTGGGACCGTAGAGGCGAACAACTGCATTCTGTAAGGCGTTCAGGGCTAAGGATGAGCTTTCCGGGCAGCTACTGCATTGACTGTTTCGCACAGTATCTGTAATGAAAATGATGCGGTCTCGTAAAGCCGGAGGAGAGGGGAAAATGGATGACAATTCCTGTGCATTGGGGCTGATGAGAGTTGACGCGCGACGTGCTACTTCGTATACCTGTTGCTGTGACTGACCGACGCCCGCAAGCTCGTTGACAGGGATTTGCACATTCGTGATTTGAAAACCTTCGAACAACCGGAGCTTCCTGGTCAGGATGCGGGTAACAGCAGCATCCACCTGTTGGGCAAAGGCCTGGTCTTCACGGTAACGCTGGGCAAAGAAATCCAGCACATCGATTGTGGTCTCATATGTATTCTCTACATTGCTGGAAATGATATTACCAAGATATAGTAAGTCGTTGCCAGCCAGGAATGCATCCCGGGCCACGATTTCTGCCGAAAAGCCTTCATTTGAGGGTGCGTAGAAAACACGCACTGCCCGGCTCCCAAGATCATCACTAATGATCAAGCCCCCATTGTTGCGCCAATCGGATAATTCCTGTAAAGCCATAATTTCTCCGAGAGCCGATTGATCAAAGCTGACCGGACGCGTGGTGGCACGTATATTGCCCTGCAATCCCTGAAATCGGATGTGGGAAACCAGCAGGCCATCCGTTGTTGAGAGCGCATCTGGGGCTCTGCCGGTTACGGCAAAAAAAGGAGCCAGTTCGATCTGCTTCAATTGTTCAAGCGACTTGCGCACGGTGGCTACTTCTTCATCTGCCGGCCTGTCGGAGCTGCCCAGTCCGGGAAAGTGTTTGGCGACCACCAACAAGCTTCCTTCACTGCCGGTGTGTAATCCACTGATGAACGCCCGTCCCATCTCGCCCACCCAGTACGGGTCGCCGCCAAAAGAGCGCGTCCCGATATTGCTGCGGGCGGCCGGGTTGGGTGTGTCAAGCACATCCAATGACGGACCCATATACAAATTGATACCTAAAGTGGCCAATTCTCCGCCCTGAATGGCACCCATCTGTTGAGCCAGTTCCGGACGCCAGGTAGCGCCGAGCGCCATAGCATTAGGCATGGCCGTCAGGCCATTGAAAATCTGATCATATGGAGAGCCACCGCCTTCCTGCTCGATTCCAATGAACAGAGGTACGTAGGCACGCTGTGGCAATTCTCCTGTGACGGAATCGGGGACCGGCGAAGTCGTAGCGTCCCACTCGACGTTTTGCAGTTCAGAGATCAAATGGTGTGTGCCAGATACTGTATTTGGTGTAGGGTTGAAATTATCGTTTTCAGCTAACAGGACCACACCACCTACGTGATAATTCGTGATCAAGTCATAGATAGATGATTCAACGTCCGTTTCCGTTCCGGTAAAGGTCACCAGAAACAACTGTCCCACCCGCTCTTTGGGGGTAAGTGTTTCCAACAAACGCAGTACCTCCTCCGGCGGCGCTTCGCCTTGCGCATGAACACTTGCCGCTGGTAGGAACGGCGCCAATAACATGACAAGCAGCAGGAACAAAGTAAAACCACGTTTTATTGCCATATCTCCCCTACAAAACGCCCAACAATCTCATCATGGACTTCGGGCTGCACATTACCTCCCGAAACAATTACGGCGGCCGGGCGGGCCTTCACTTTATCAGCCAGAATGGCGGCCAGACCCACCGCACCCGCCCCTTCCAGTTTTTCCTCATACTCAATCCATGCAAATGCGATTGCACGCGCAATTTCTTCTTCACTGACCAGAATGATCTCGTCCGCCATCCGTCTGACCGCGGGGATGGTTACGGAATCGGGCTCAACTGCGCCTGCCAATCCATCGGCAAGACTGGGTAGATCCGGGACGTCTTCTTGTGTGCCATGATAGAACAAACTGTGCATGAACGCTGAAGCTTCGGCCTGTACCCCGATCAATCGTGGACGATAGGCCTGCTTCCGGATCGAAGAGCCGATTCCCGTCAACAGACCGCCACCACCTACAGGCACGAGCCAAACAGCCATTTCTTCCGACAATTCACGCATCGTTTCCAACCCGATTGTGCCCTGACCAGCAATGATCTGTCCATCATTGTACGGTGATACCCAGGTCTTTTGTTCTTTTATAGCGTATGCTGTCCCGGCAGCTTCGGCTTCCCCATACCCTCCCGGGACAGCATGGATCACAGCCCCAAGCGCGCGCATAGCTTCAACCTTGGCCGGGACGGCATTCTCCGAAACAAAGACTTCTACTCCAGCACCTACCTTTTTCCCAGCCAGCGCGACACCCTGACCGTGATTGCCCGCCGAGGCCGCCACAAGGCCAACTTCGCGCTCCCAGTCCTCGAGCAGGAGCACTTTGTTGAAAGCTCCGCGCGCCTTGAACGAGCCGGTCACCTGCCGGTTCTCCCACTTGATATACAGATTACGCGCCGCATCATAAGTGAGCGGCGTGGATTGGATATAAGCAGCGATACGGCTTTCAGCCTGTTCAAGCCATTCGTGAGGGATCATGTCTTCTTAGAAATTACATCCATTGCGAGTTTTGGATTGTCGGTGATAAGGCCATCAACCCCCCAATTAATAAGATGGCGCATATCTTCCACAGCGTTGACAGTGTACACATAGACGCGCCGCTTCAAACGATGCACCCGAGCTATCTGCTGAGGGGTTGTATCTCGCAGGTTGGGGTGCAAGGCCTGATAATCGCCAAAGTTAAAACCGAACGAGCGCGCCCACCATCCTGGCCAACCGTCCAGAGCCAGGAGTCCGCGCGGGATACCCGGGAGCAGGCTGCGGGTCCGTTTTAGATTCGAGGGCAGAAAGGATGAAAACAAGATTCTCTCCTCTAATCCAAAGCGTTTCACCAGGCCGCAAACTTTGTTTGCCAGTCCATCGCGAGGTGTTTTGTAATTGGTCAATTCCACATTGATGAGCGCCCGATCCCCGATTGCTTCGAATACTCTTGCAAGTGTAGGGATTTTTTCGCCACTGTACTTTTCCGAGAAAAAGCTGCCTGCATCCAGTTCCTGCAGGGCAGCTAAGGTCAGTTGTGAAACACGACCCCTTCCCTGGGTCGTTCGATCAACCGTTGGATCGTGAATGACAACAACCTCACCATCGACAGTAAGCTTGGCATCTAACTCTACCCCGTGCGCTCCCTGCTCAAGGGCAAGTTCAAAGGCTGCCAGGGTGTTTTCCGGCGCCTCAACTGATGCGCCGCGATGAGCAAGAATCAACGGACGCGGCCAGTCGCGCATTAGATATCTACAAAGTAAGCCTGAGCCGCGCGGTCGATCATTTCGCGGTTCATCACAGGCGGGGCCGAGATATAGCCAGAAATATCAAGGATCTGGTCGCACAGGTCACGCGGGTGGGAAGCACGCAGTTTGCGATTTCGCTTGATATACCATTCCTGCAACAAGTAGGCCAGACCCTGGTCGCTATATTGGACTTTTTTGGCATCCGCCACGCGTTTGAAAATCTCGCGGTATTCTTCGTAGGATGGATCACCAACTTCAATTTTGTGACGCAAGCGGCGCAGGAAGGCCTCGTCTACCAGGTCTTTTGGCGGCAGGTTGGTGGAGAACACGATTAAAACATCGAAAGGAACTTCCACCTTACGGCCGTTATGCAGCGTCAGGTAATCCACACGGTTCTCTAACGGAACGATCCAACGGTTGAGCAGGTCTCGTGGGCGCACTTGCTGCCTGCCGAAATCGTCGATCAATAGGATGCCGCCGTTAGCTTTCACCTGGAAAGGCGCTTCGTAGTATTTGTGTGTATCATCGAAGACCAGGTCGAGACCTTCCAATGTTAGCTCGCCACCGGTCATAATGAAAGGACGGCGTATCTTTACCCAACGCGGGTCGCGGCGCGCATTGGTGCGCAGGCTACCAGTAGTCGTCCCTGGCGGACCGGTCTTGGCATCCGATGCCAGCTTGTGACTGACCGCATCGTAAACTTTGATCACCTGACCATCCAGGTACAGGGCATGCGGGATGTACATCTCCTGGCTTAAGACCAGGTTGCCGAAAGCGCGCGCGATACTGGTCTTGCCGTTTCCGGGAGGACCATACATGAATATGGACGTGCCGGAATTCAACGCCGGACCCAAACGCTGGAAAGTAGATTCTGAGATGACCAGTTGGGAAAGGATCTGGCGCATGGTACGCGAAGTGACGGTCAAGCGTCCGCTCTTCTGGCGTCGTATGGATTCGTTATACACTTCGAATGGAACAGGTGCCGGCCCCGCATATTGACTGCGATCCAGCGCCTCGCGCGCACGTTGGATGCCCGCACCAGTGATTCCATAAGTGTAAGCGCCTTCGCCCAATCCGCCTTGCGAAGATTTGACCTCGATCGACTTTTCCGCTTTCAACGTGACCAGAATTTGATCGGTCACGCCTGCAAAGGGCAGGGTGATTTCTTCAGCAATCTTAAAGCCGCTCAAATACCCGCGGAAATACAGCACCTTCAGAACCAGATCCTGCAACCACAGCGGATTCAGGCCGGTATCTTCCAGGCTGGTAACTTGCGGCGGCAAGAAACCACCACTCGGAGCAGGTGCAGCGTGTGAACCAGATGCAGGACGTTGTAATTGACTGACCATAATGCCTCCCACCAATAATGAGATGGTATTTCGATTATAGCATGGCTACAAGAATGAGATAACCGCCATATGCTTTTTCGTTTATAATCCCAAACTATGAAACTTTCCGTAATCATCCCCATTTATAATGAAGTTGAAAGCCTTCGCGAGATCGTCAAGCGCGTCCAGGATACCGGGCTGGCCGGGGAAATACTCCTGGTAGATGATGGTTCCATAGACGGCACCCGCGAACTGCTCGAAGAGATGGATGGCGAGGATAACATACGCGTCATCCTGAAAGAAAAGAACGAGGGCAAAGGGTCTGCTGTCACCGTCGGGTTGCAAGCCGCCGAAGGGGACATATTGCTTATTCAAGATGCAGACTTGGAATACGATCCGCGTGACTATCCCACTCTGCTCAAACCGCTTGAAGAAGAGATCGCAGACGTGGTGTATGGATCGCGCTTTCTAGGTGGGCCGCGACGTGTGGTCATGTTCTGGCACCTGGTCGCCAACTACCTGCTCACCTTCATGACTAACATCCTCTACAACACCATCCTGAGCGACATGGAAACCGGTTACAAAGTTTTCCGCAAACATGTTGTGGAAGGCATGACCATCCACGCCAAACGCTTCGATTTCGAACCCGAATTCACTGCCAAAATCCTCAAGCGTAAATACCGTATCTTCGAAGTACCTATCTCATTCAACCCGCGCGATTACACCGAAGGCAAGAAGATCAAGCTCAAGGATGCCTTCGAGGCTGTATGGACTTTGTTCAAGTATCGTTTTGTGGATTAAAAAAATTGGTGACGGTAAAGTCAAAGCGATGAATTAAACGCAAATCGCGCGAATGGTAGGATTACCGCGAAAGGACCAAATTATCTGGACGGCAGGATAATTGCCATCTGAACTTTTAACCCAGCAACTGATTACCCCATACTACCTTTTTCACGCTGCGGGACTACCCCAAACCTGCTTCCGTTATATCAACCTGATTGGGGCGAGGCCTTGTGTTACTCCTCACGACCAATCGGATGTATCACTTCGCCAGACATAAAGCGCTCAGGATCTGCCTCGAATTCACGCAGGCAATCCTGATTGCAAAAATAGATCCGCATGCTTTTGTACTCTCTAGACGGATAATTTGATGGATCTTTCAAAATGCCACCACAAGCTGTAAGTGCTTTCCCCTTAAGTTTTTCCCATTTGTTCATAGGCCAAGTATAATGCCAACAATGACAGAATGGAAAGAGAAACTTCAAAAAGAATTCGAACTCGCCGAATCCGCCCGTGCGCGCGGCAACGAGGGACAGGCACGCGTCTGCGCACGCCGCGCTGCCGGGATCGCTATTCGCGAATACTATGCCCGCCGTGGACAACACGTCCGCACACCTAGCGCCTATGATCTGTTGCAAATGCTGGCGGAAGAACCACAACTTCCCCCGGATCTCAAACAGGCTGCTAGCTACTTGACCTTGCGCGTTACTGAGGAGTTTAAAATGCCGGTTGAGGTGGATTTACTGGCCGAAGCGCGTAAGTTATGTGATGGGTTGCTGGATGAAACAAAATAGACCCTAAAGGTCTTTGCGAAGCACCCCGTAACAAAGTGGAAGGGGCGAGACTTTTAGGGTCTAAATTTTTTAGCAAAATCTACGCCATATTCCTGCGCCCGAACATGTAATATAAAGCCCGGGCAACAGTGATGAGAATCATCATACTCGACATCACACTGCCAAAGACCAGGAACAGACGCTTCCAATCTCGCAGGCGGCTTACGAGCACGTTGCGTTCGGGTAAGTGAACGCGATCTCGTAGGCGTTGGATAATGTCCTTCGGCGGCGCAACAGGCCGCAGGGTCCCGGCCAGATGCGCTTCCAAGAACTCTAAATGTTTGGGGGAAAGTTTATCCTGTTGCTTACTCATTTTTCCTCACTCATCGGCAGGGTAGAGCACCAGCCCAACTGTGCCAGGGCCCAGATTGATTGCCAGAGAAATTGTTAGGTCACTTTGTACAACATCTTTATAGGTAAAAAGTTTCTTGGCTTCATCTAACAAATTCATTGCAGATTCCGGGTCACGTGCATGAACGACCCCCAAATGTACGGGCTGGTCACCAAAGGTTTCCCTGCCTATTTCCAGAACGCGGTCTAGAGAAGCCTTGCGAGTGCGTACTCTTTCCACCATGTTAAGAACACCATCTTTGAGTACAGCAATAGGTTTTACGTTTAAAACAGATGCTAAGGCAGCCGAAAGCATACCTACTCTCCCACTGCGTCGAGCGTATTCTAGATTGTCGAGTGTAAAAATTATCCGGATCTTATCGCGCACGGATTCTAGGTAGGCCACAATTTCGTCCACGCTTCTTCCTGCTTGTTCCATTTGGCGGGCGGCGCGACACATGAAGGCAATTCCTAGTGAGCCACCTGCCGAGTCAAACGGGATGATGTTGTATCTGTCTTTCAAATCTTCGGCGGCACTCACAGCAGAGGCATATGTACCAGATAATTTACTGGTCACATGAATCGATAAAATTGTATCGCCTTCCTCAGCGATCGTTTTATAGAATTCCGTAAATTGGTGCGGAGAGGGCTGAGATGTTTTGGGAAAGATCGAGCTTGTCCCAATTTTGTTATAGAACCCTTCCAGGTCTATATCGATATATTGTAAGAACGTTTCTTCCCCAAAATGAATGTTGATCGGGATGATTTGAATATCTAATTCTTCTTCCCACCCAACAGGAAAGTCAGTTGCGCCGTCGGTGACGATACGAAGCATAGAATATTCTCCTTACTAAATTTGGGTTTTATCACCTACCTGGTCGCGCAGCGCCAGAAGGGTGCGATGGTAGAGGCTCTTGATGGCCCCTTCACTGCGTCCCATAATCTGCCCAATTTCAGCGTTGGAGAGGTTCTCAACGAATTTCAGGATTAGCAAATGTTGTCGCTCAGGCGGCAGCTTGCGGATGAGTTTGAGAAGCGCATCCTGCTCTTCGGTGCGGACAAGTTTGGTCTCCGGATGGTCACCCTTGGCAGGCAGCACGGGAATATCACTGATGGGAATTTCCTGTCTGCGGCTGCGGTCACGGTGCCAGTTGGCAACAAGGTTGTGCGCAATGCGGTACAACCAGGCAGAAAATGGAACGCCACGATCTGTATAGTTATGAATATGATTCATCGCCCGTTGAAAAACGCGAGCGGAGAGATCTTCCGCGTCGTGCGTATTCCCCGTCCGGTAGTACACATAATTGAAGATGCGTTCAATGTAACGCGCGTAGAGTTCGCCAAAAGCATCGCGGTCGCCCTGGGAAGCACGCATCAGTACATCTGTTTCGTTGTATTCAAGTTCCGGCACTGAAAAACCTTACCGGCGAGGATTTGCTATGCTTAACCCCGCCGGATTTGAGAAGTTGCATCAGTATAACATGTGGGGATAATTTTATATAATCTGGCCTGCGTAAGTCCTATATGAGCTTTTATTTTTTCTACGCAGGGGTTTTGACATTCCCTGATTCCCTGATTTACAAAAATTGGCCAGTTAGCCCGAATGGTATAATTATTGTTTGCGTGTTCAAAATCGCAATTATGAAACATATGTGCTATAATCATCTCGTCCCCAGAATATTATAAGGAACTTATGTCGACCAATGTCATTCGCGTGGTGGGTGCACGCGTCCATAATCTGAAAAATATCACGGTTGAAATCCCACGCGACAAGCTGGTGGTCATCACCGGTTTGTCGGGGTCGGGCAAGTCGTCCCTGGCGTTCGATACCATTTTCGCCGAGGGCCAGCGACGCTACGTCGAATCGCTTTCGGCCTACGCGCGCCAGTTCATCGGCCAGATGGACAAGCCGGACGTGGACTACATCGAGGGCCTGTCCCCCGCTGTTTCCATCGACCAGAAATCCACCAGTCATAACCCGCGCTCCACCGTCGGCACGGTGACCGAGATCTACGATTATCTGCGTTTGTTGTTTGCGCGCGTAGGCATCCCCCATTGTCCGGTCTGTGGGCGCGAAGTTACCAAGCAGTCCGCGCAGGAGATTGTGGATGCCATCGAAAAACTGCCCGAGGGCAGCCGCATCCTGATCCTTTCGCCGCTGGTGCGTGGACGCAAAGGCACCTACCAGGCTGTCTTCGAGGAGATCCGCAAGGCCGGTTTTGTACGCGCGCGTGTGGACGGCGAGGTCCACAGCCTGGATGACGAAATTAAGCTCGACCGTTATAAGCAACATACCATCGAAGCCGTGGTCGACCGCCTGGTCATCAAGCACGAAGAAAGCGAAGAAGAACAGCAGGCTGCACGCACCCGTCTAACCGATTCGGTCGAAACGGCTCTCAAGTTTGGCGAGGGCTATGTTTCCATCAACAACGTGGACAGCGGCGAGGACACGCACTTTTCAGAACATCTAGCCTGCCCCGAGCACGGCAGCACCGTCCCTGAGATCGAGCCGCGCACGTTCTCGTTCAACACACCGCACGGTGCCTGCCCGGACTGCCAGGGGTTGGGCAATAAACTGGAAATCGACCCGGACCGCATCATCCCGGACCAAGAACGGTCTCTGAACGAGGGAGCGATTGCGTCCATGGAGTGGAGTGGCCCGAAAGAGGAAGGCGGCTATTACTGGCAGTCGCTGGAAGGAGCGGCGCGCGTCTACAAGATCGACCTCGACAAACCGGTCAATGAACTGACCAAGCAACAACTCGACGTTGTCCTGTACGGTTCCAATGGCAAAGAGATCGAGATGCGCTACAAGAACACCAATGGGAACGAGTTCAAATTCAAGCGCGTTTTCGAGGGCGTGATAGGTAATCTCGAGCGCCGCTACCGCGAGACGAACTCAGAATACATCCGCTCGAAGATCAGCGAGTTCATGTCCGATCGTCCCTGCCCGACCTGCGGCGGTGCGCGTCTCAACCCGGCCGCATTAGCTGTGACCGTAGACGACGTCAACATCATAACGGTGACTGGTTGGCCTATCCAGACTGCCCTCGATTGGATCGAAAATATTGCAGGCAAGAAATCATCCTTGAACGCGCGCCAGATGGCAATTGCCGAGCGCGTCATTAAGGAAATCCACGAACGGTTGAACTTCCTGGTCAATGTAGGGTTGGATTACCTGACCCTCAACCGCTCTGCCGGATCGCTTTCGGGCGGGGAGGCGCAGCGCATCCGCCTGGCGACACAGGTCGGTTCACGGCTGGTGGGCGTGCTGTACGTGCTGGATGAACCGTCCATCGGCCTGCATCCGCGCGACAATGGTCGTCTGCTGAAAACACTGCTCGGTCTGCGAGATCTGGGCAACACTGTGCTGGTGGTGGAGCATGACGAGGAAACCATCCGCACCGCTGACTGGGTGCTGGATCTGGGTCCGCGCGCCGGGGAACACGGCGGCGAGATCGTCTGCCAGGGGCCGCTCGAGCAGATTCTCAAATGTCCGGACTCGCTCACTGGCGCTTACATCTCGGGGCAGATGCAAGTTCCGGTCCCGAAGACGAGGCGCACCGGCAATGGCAAAGCATTGAAAATCATCGGGGCACGTGCCAACAATCTGAAAGGCATGGAAGTCAAGATTCCGTTGGGGAAGTTAGTCTGCATCACGGGCGTCTCAGGCAGCGGGAAATCTACGTTGATGAGCGATGTGTTGTACAACGCGCTGGCTGCCAAGCTGATGGGCTCGCACACCTATCCGGGCGAGCACGAGCGTATCGAAGGTGTGGATCAGCTCGATAAGATCATCAACATCGACCAGTCCCCTATTGGACGCACGCCGCGTTCCAACCCCGGCACCTACACGGGGTTGTTCGACGAAATCCGAAAGTTGTTTTCCGAACTGCCGGAGAGCAAAGTGCGCGGCTACAAGCCGGGGCGTTTCTCGTTCAACGTGCACGGCGGGCGCTGCGAGGCCTGCCAGGGACAGGGACAATTGCGCATCGAGATGCAATTCCTGCCGGACGTATACGTGCCCTGCGACGTGTGTCACGGCAGCCGCTTCAACCGCGAGACCTTGCAAGTCAAGTTCAAGGGGCATAACATCTCCGATGTACTGGATATGACCGTCGAGCAAGCGCTGGAAGTATTCTCGGCCTTTCCGAAAATGATGAGCAAGTTGCAACTCTTAGAAGAGGTAGGGCTGGGATATATCCGGATCGGACAACCCGCCCCCACTCTGAGCGGTGGCGAGGCCCAGCGCGTCAAACTGGCAAAGGAGTTGTCCAAGCGCGCCACAGGCCGAACCCTGTACGTGCTCGATGAACCCTCGGTCGGACTCCACGCTGCGGATGTGCACAAACTGGTCGAGGTGCTCCAACGACTCGTGGATGCAGGCAACTCTGTGTTGATCATCGAACACAACGTGGATATCATCAAAACCGCAGACTGGATCATCGACCTGGGTCCGGAAGGTGGCGATCGCGGCGGCGAAATTGTAGCTGAGGGTACTCCGGAAGAACTGTGTAGGGCCGAAGGATCTTATACCGGCGAGTTCCTGTGTGCACATTTGAAGGGCTGAACGATTCCCTACTTTGGTTATGCGCAACCTAGAGCATACCCTAAAACCTGCAACATCAGGTAGAATGTGTGCGTACGGGCATCGGGTGGGAAATCATCCACGCGAGGCACCCATTGCAGGAAAAGGACATAACCATGAATGACGGAAAATCCACGCGCAGTGTCATTGAAAGTTACCGCAAGCGAAGGCAGCAGAATCAGACTTTCATCGTCTGGGGCGGGGCCGCTCTCCTGATCTTGATCGGCATTATCCTGCTGGTC
>JBAVJG010000197.1:0-15524 GCA_049687655.1 Anaerolineales bacterium
TGGTTGGGTTGCTGGGTGTGCTCAAGGCCGGAGGCGCGTATCTGCCCCTCGATCCATCTTTTCCATCGGGTCGGCTCGCCTTCATGGTTGAAGATTCGGAGGCAGCTGTCATACTTACCCAATCAGATTTGCAATCTGAATTGCCTGAGAGCTCTGCACAGATTATCTGTTTGGATGATCTACCTGAGCCCCCTTCAACGAAAGAAAAATCCCATAATGCCAGGCCTGATAATTTAGCCTATATCATCTATACTTCCGGCTCAACCGGGAAGCCGAAAGGCGTGCAAATCCACCATCAAGCTGTGATCAACTTTTTGTGTTCGATGCGGGAAATATTGAAAATTACAAAAAATGACACGTTGCTGGCAGTCACCACACTTTCATTTGACATCGCTGTGCTGGAATTGTTGTTGCCGCTTATCGCGGGCGGAAAGGTGGTCATTGCCAGTTCTGATGTTGCCGCAGATGGCGCATTGCTGGCAGGTGCCATAACAAACACGAATGCAACCTTCATGCAGGCAACACCCGCCAGTTGGAGGCTCTTGCTTGAAGCAGGCTGGAATGGGAAGGAAAATCTCAAGATATTGTGCGGTGGTGAAGCGCTGACCAACGATTTGGCAGAGCGATTACTGGAACGCGGTGCTCAACTCTGGAATCTGTATGGCCCAACAGAAACTACAATCTGGTCGACGATTTTTCAGGTTACATCAAACGAAATTCGAGGGATTTCCAACACCGTTCCCATTGGCAGGCCGATTGCGAACACGCAAATATTTATTTTGGATTCCAATCTGCAACCCGTTCCAATTGGCGTGATCGGTGATTTGTACATCGGCGGGGATGGTGTCAGCCGCGGTTACCTGAACCGGCCAGATCTAACTACTGAACGATTCAGCGTTAATCCATTTGACTCGTCATCAATCATTTACAAAACCGGAGATTTAGCCCGCAATCTCCCGGACGGGAACATCGAATTTTTCGGGCGCAGCGACCAACAGGTCAAGGTGCGTGGATTCCGCATCGAAACGGGCGAAGTGGAAGTCGCGCTGGCGGCGTATCCGTCCGTGCGACAGGCGGTTGTGGTCGCCTGGAAAGAGAGGTCGTCAGATGCGAGTCTGGTCGCTTATGTGGTGGCAGCTTCGGGCGAGGAAGAGGCGAACCCAAGTCAATTACGGGAGTTCCTGCGGCAGAAACTCCCAGACTATATGGTGCCGTCCATTTTCGTCAATCTGGATTCGCTGCCATTGACGCCCAATGGAAAAGTGGATCGCAAGGCCTTGCCGCCACCATCGCAAACACGTCCTGATTTGAGAGCTCCATATGTCCACCCACGCACGCCGTTGGAATTGGAACTGGCTGACATTTGTGCACAGGTTTTGGAATTAGAAAATCAAAATGGCCAGTCGGCTGTGGGCGTGTACGATAACTTCTTTGACCTGGGCGGCCATTCGTTATTGGGCACACGCCTGATCTTCCTGTTGCGCGAGAAGTATGGATTGGAAGCGGCGCAACTGCCTTTGCGCGCATTATTCGAACAGCCGACCGTTGCCAACCTGTCCAGGATCATTGACGTGGCCTTGAAAGGGGAAGGCGATGTAGCGTATGCCAGCCGCGGTACTTTTATCCAGAGCGGTCAATTGAGCCTGGAAGAGTTGAATGCAGAAGCGCAGCTTGACCCAGACATTACCGCAGGTAGTCTGGGTTATGAGTCCGTTCAAGAGCCAAAGCACATTCTGCTGACCGGCGCAACTGGTTTCGTGGGCGCATTCCTGCTGCATGATTTGCTAAAGTCAACCTCCGCTGCAGTTCACTGTCTGCTGCGGGCAGATAATTTGGATGCGGGTAAGCTGAGATTGATACGCAATCTGGAAACTTATTTGTTGTGGGATGATTCCTTTAAGGACCGCATCTATCCGGTGCTAGGCGACTTGGGCCAACCACAACTGGGCCTCGCCGAGAAAAATTTTGAGCGGCTGGCAAATCAGATTGATGTGATCTACCACAACGGCGCAATGGTCAATTTTGTGTACCCGTATCAGGCGCACAAAGCCTCTAACGTGCTTGGCACGCAGGAAGTCCTGCGGCTTGCGAGTCAATTGAGGTTGAAGCCTGTTCACTTTGTTTCAACTTTATCTATTTTGTACTCAGGTAGCATCAACGATGGTCGTATCTTCCAGGAAAATACTGATCTTGATCAAGTTGGTGCGCCATTTGGCGGTTATGCCCAGAGCAAATGGGTGGCGGAGAAATTGGTCGAACAGGCCGGGGCGCGTGGCATCCCGTATGCTATCTATCGCCCGGGCCTTGTTTCGGGACACAGTGTTTCTGGCGCGTGGAATACTGACAATCTGATCTCCAGCATGACCCGCGCCTGTGTGCTTCTGGGGAGTGTTCCCAATCTGGATGTGATGGTCAACATCGTCCCGGTGGATTTCGTCAGCGGCGCAATTGTACATATCTCCAAAGACCCAAAGAATTTGGGCAGGGTTTTTCATCTGGACAATCCCGAACCGCTCCACTTCAGCAAACTGGCAGACTGGTTGACCGACCAGGGTTTCAATGCTCGCAAAGTCTCCTTCGATGAGTGGCGAGCCGACCTCTTTAGACAGGTTCCCCATATGCCTTCTGGTGGCTGGGAGCCTTACTTACCCCTGCTCGAAGAAGTAGAAGAAAAACAGGTTTTCATGCCAGAGTTCGATCTCAACAATACACTCTCAGGGTTGAACGGCAGCGGCATTGTGTGTCATCCAGTCAATGCCCGCTTATTCTCCACATATCTGGATTATTTCACTCCGCACGGCTTCCTTGAAAAATCCGGACCCAAAGCAACGTGAACCAAACTCCATTAAATTTGAATAATTGGTTCGTCTGTCCGAAAACCAATCCGAAAGCAGAGATGCGCCTGTTCCTGTTTCCATTTGCAGGTGGTGGTCCCCCTACATTTAGAGAATGGCCCAGCAAAGTTCCCGATCACATTGAAACATGGATTGTTCACTACCCGGGCAGAGGCTCGCGGCACAATGAAGCACCTATTAAAGAACTTGCAACCTTGGTTGAAAAAATCCATCAAACCATCCAGCCGCTGTTAGATAAGCCATTTGCCCTGTTCGGTCATAGTCTGGGAGGGCTGGTCGCCTATGAGCTGACGCGGACTTTACTACAAAAAAAACTGCTGCAACCCAATGCCTTATTTGTCTCCGCTTGTGGTGCGCCGCACTTGCCCGACCCACATCCACCCTTGCACACATTACCCGATCCTGAATTCCTGACAGCCATGCAGGAACTTAATGGCACCCCGGCAGAAGTCGAGAATCACCCCGAATTGTTAGAAATACTTCTCCCAACTTTACGCGCCGATTTCGAAATCGTTGAAGGCTACCATTACATTTCCAATGATCTCCTACTAAAATGCCCAATTGTTGCTTTTGGCGGTCTGGATGATCTGCGCGTGAGCCGGGAACGCATGCAGGGCTGGGCCTTGCACACAGACTATTCATTCAAAGCCCAGTATTTTCCTGGCGATCATTTTTTCATCAATACAGCTAGAGATGCAGTTATCGATACCATCGTTTCTGAATTGACAGCAGCTCATGCAAAAAACTGAATCCAAAACGATCTGGACACGACCACCGATACTTCTGGGGTTGATCTCCCACCAAATAGATGTCTGGCGCATCTCACTGAACCTGCCATCTGCTACCGTTAAACTATTAGAATCCATCCTCTCAGCAAACGAAACCCAGCGCGCAGCGCGCTTCCACCTCCCCGCAAATAGAGACCGCTACATTGTCGCCCATGGAGGCCTGCGCGACTTATTGGCACGTTACCTGCACTGCGAGCCGAGTCAACTGAACTTTTCCACAAACGATTATGGAAAACCTGCCTTAGTCGGTTACCAATTAGAATTCAACCTTTCACATTCGGAGGATATCGCTTTGATTGCTGTGAGCCGGGAACGCAAAGTAGGTGTGGATGTGGAATGTATTCGCTCTGATATGGAGCATGAAAGTATCGCCAGACGTTTTTTTTCACCCTATGAATTCTCAGAGTTGAAAACCCTGCCACCCGAACAAAGGGAAGTTGCCTTCTTCAATTGGTGGACGCGCAAAGAAGCATATATCAAAGCGCAAGGGTTAGGTCTGTCCCTACCCTTGGACAGCTTTGATGTCTCCATAACTCCGAATGAACCTGCCTTCCTGCGAGCCACCCGCACGGATTCGCAGGAAGCCGCTAGTTGGACTCTATTCTCTCTGGAAGTCCACGATGGCTACGCAGCAGCGGCAGCTGTTGAGGGACAAAACCTGGAATTTAGATTGTGGGATTGGAATGCGACTATTCGGTAATGGAGTCACTACTAAGGCATTGAAGGCCGCTCTTACCTTTTGAATAAAGGCGATACAGATTGTTCTCGGGGATAATGCAATACATCTCTACCAATTTTGAAGCCGCATAGAATTTGTCACTAAGCGACGCCAGGTAGACGGGATGATCTGGAAGGGAGTCTTTGATCACATCCAGGGTAAGCCGAGAATCAAAAGAAAAGGGATCCCGATTTGCCCAGCCGACAACGGTTACATCAGAACGTATCTTTTTGATCTTGGTAAAGTAGCGAAAGATAAAGTATTCGTCGGTGTCTGTATACCATTCAGCGATAACCAGTGAGTTGGGCGCTAACTTCGAGATGGTTTGTTCGCCAAAATCGTAGGCGCTAGTATCTCCACGTTTATAGGGGTTTATGTAGTAAGCCAAGCCATCCCGAACGCCGGTCCCGATTTTGGGAATCCCAATGAATTCATCATGGATGCCATTACTCTCTGCTAATCGGGGTAGAGCAACGTAGATAAACGGGGTCGCCAAAAGCAAAAGCCCGAGAATGATCGAGAGTAGAATCCGTTTCTTTCCCGGAAGCAGTTTGAGGGCGTAGTCTGAACCGAGACCCATTAATATTGCCCAAAATACGTAAGAGGTGATGAAAAAGGTGAACTGGTCCGTCACGCGATAAAAAATTCCAAATAGGCCAAAGACAATAAAAGAGAAAATGATCTTGCGTAAGGTCAAGTCTTTATCTATAGATATTTTGCGAATTCCGAAACCACCCAAAATCAAACCAACCGGACCAAATTGCACGGTCAGAAAGAAGAGGTAGGTCAATAAGCTTTCTCCAAGCAGAACAGGAGAAAGCGCCCCAAGCTGGCTCAGAAAGGTCGAGCCAACCACGGGCCCCATGATCTCGTTGAGAGGAAAGTTTGCAGACATTCGGATGAATTGAAGAATATACAGGGAAAAGCCGGTTGCAAATGCAATCGCGGGCAGGGTGAGTTCCTTCAGATTGGATATATGGAAGCCACGAAATTTTTTGGAAAGAAGATAATACAGGCCAAGTGCAGGGATCGCCAGGAACGCAAGGATATGCGTGGATGCCGCCAATCCCAAAAAGAAAGCGCTGAAAAGGATATTGGTATTCGTATTTGTTCTTTCAAATTGATCGAAGAAATAGAAACTCATCAAGAACAGGAAAATAAACAGTGTATAAACTTCGGGCGTGGTGGAGTGCCACCAAAAGGTGTGCGAAAGGGCCAGGGAGAAACTGGCATAACAGGCGGACAGGAGCGAACCGGTATAGCGAAAAGTGAGTTGGAAAACTAGCGCGACGGATACGGCTCCAAATATGGCGGATATGAGATTAACCAACCAGAGAGAATCGACAAGTGGGAGGGCCCTGACGAGTATATGCCCTATCACAATATACAAAGGATGGTCCCAGGCTGCTACCCCTACTTTGGAAAATATGAACGGGTCCGGTGCAAACTCACTTGCAGGCATTTCCGAGAGAACGAACGATTCCCCTGAAATGGCTTCGCTCTGTAATTTCGTCCCGTCACCCCAGGCAAGCGAGGGGAGAAGCGTGTATATATAAAATATGGCCGTCAGGATGAAGACCAAAAGAGCTGTCAATTTCTCGTTCAGCACTGGATGTTATTTTTGGATTTAGATAAATTATGAATTCGGTTGATACGCCCCTACGATCAAGACGGCGTTACTGCCCCCAAACGCAAACGAGTTACTCATCACATTTTGCAAGGGCAGACTTCGTTTCCCTCCAACCACGTAATTCAGATCACATTCTGGATCGGGAACTTTGTAATTGATGGTCGGCGGCACAACCTGATCGCGCAAGGAAAGGATGCAACCGATCAACTCCAGTGCGCCGCTGCCAGCGATTGAATGTCCCAGAGCGGCTTTGTTACCCGCTACCGGAATTTTATGAGCGTGTTTCCCAAAAACTTCCTTGATAGCTTTGGTCTCATTCTTGTCATTCCATACTGTCCCTGTGGCGTGGGCGTTGATGTAGTCGATATCCTTTGTATCCAACCCAGCATCGGCCAGTGCACGCTGCATCGCCATCATCGGCCCATCCTGAGTGGGTTGGGTCAGGTGGTTGCTATCGGCGGAGGCGCCATAACCCTTGATCTCTGCCAGGATGGGAACGCCTCGACGAAGCGCATGGCTTTCGGCTTCGAGGACCAATATCCCCGCCCCTTCGCCTAAGACCATGCCATCCCGGTCGGCACTGAATGGACGGCAGGCCTCTGCCGGGCGATCATCCCGGACAGAAATAGCGCGCAGCGCTGCCCAGCCTGCCACCACGGCAGGCGCGAAGGGACTATCCGACGCTCCTGTCACCGCAACTTCTAAACCCCCACTGCGGATCAAATTATAGGCATATCCAATGGATTGCGCCGCCGTGGCACAGGCCGCATCCACATTCATCAATGGTCCTTGAAATCCATATTTGATAGAAACATTGGAGGCAGGCCCACTGTTCATCGAAATCGGGATGGTGAACGGGCTTATGCGGTCGCGCGTATAAAAGCTTTTGAAAAATTGATCCGATGCGCTGTAGCCACCAATGGAACTGCCAACCAACACCCCGACCTCACGGGGGTCTACCTGCCCGTCGTCGAGTTTTGCATCCGAGACCGCCTGCCCCGCAGCAACTACCCCCATTTGGGACGATCGGCTCATGCGTCTGGCTTCTTTGCTATCGAAATACTGACCTTCGTCAAAGTCCCAGACCACCGCCCCGATTCTGGTTCGCATACCGGAAAATATGCCGTCATCTAGCAATCTCACCCCGGATTGGCCTGCCAGCAAAGCCTCCCAAAACTCCACAACGCTGCACCCTAATGGGCTGACCACACCCATCCCGGTTACAACTACCCGTTCTGTTCTTCCGGTCATCTTTGTATTCTCCATCGGTCTCGATTTACTCAGGCAGGTCTGTAACCAGTTAGTGCTTTAATGAGTTAATTCTGAGGTTTGAGAAATTCTAACATACTTCATTCTGTTACTTATAGTTGTCTTTACCTATCCAATTTCATCTTAAGCTGATTTTTTACTTCCGGCCATTCATTGTCAATGATGCTGTAATACACTGAATCGCGATACTGACCATCCGGCAAGATCATATGATTGCGAAGCACTCCCTCATGTTTTGCACCTATGCGCTCGATGGCGTGTTGCGAACGCTCGTTGCGCAGGTCGGTTTTAAACTGCACGCGGATACAACCCAACGTTTCAAAGGCATATTGCAGCAACAGGTATTTGCATTCTGTGTTCACTGCTGTGCGCTGAAATTCTAACCCGTACCATGTCCCACCAATTTCGAGCCCGCGAAATTCAGGTACCATATTCAAGTAACGAGTCGCCCCGGCTACACGGCCGGAAGCCAGATGGACTGTTACAAAGGGTAAATCAGGCCGAGAAAGAATGTCACCCACCCAATTGCGAATATCATCCTCGGAATGCACATTTCCGTACAGCATGTGCTCCCAGATGCTGTCTTCTAATCCGATCGCAGTCAAGCCCGGCACATGGGCTTCTGTCATCGGCTCCAGGCGGACATACTTGCCTATCAGAGTTACGGGGGTTCTCCATTCCATCACAATTTTAACCAATCCTTTTCCGATTTTTCATGCGTGGGTAAATACGGCATATCCGGCCCATCTATGTCCAAGTAATCTGCCAAGGCCGCATGCATGGCAGTACGATCATCCCAAGGAAACTCAACCTTACCAAAACACATGGATTGCTCATGACCTTTCCCGCATGATAGGACAATATCACCCGGGAGAGCTAATTGCAACGCAAACTTGATGGCCTCTCCCCGGTCAGGTACCCGCCAAAAGGTTTCCCCTTCGCGTCCTCCTCTGGACCTGGCACCGGCTGCCATTTCGTCGAGGATTCCGTCCAACGACTCGGTGCGCGGGTCTTCAGCGGTCAGCACTGTCAAATCCGCTAACTCAGCGGAAATTTCTGCCATCAACCGGCGTTTTTCTTTATCTCTCAGCCCTGCTGAGCCAAAAACTGCGATGATTCGACCTTCTGTCCTCACCCCCGACCCCTCCCCTAAAAAGAGAGGGGAGTCCAGCATTTCTCGCGCAGTTTCCAGCGTAACCTTCAAAGCATTGGGGGTGTGCGCAAAATCTACAATAGCTGTGAAATCCTGTCCCATGTCTATTACTTCCATGCGACCGGGAATGCCTGGCAGGTTGGCAATTCCCATGGCAGCAACAGTGGGCTCGATACCCAGGCCAAATACAGTTGCACACAATGCCGCCAGGCTGTTCGAAACATTGTATTTTCCAACAAGATGCACTTTAATGCCTACGCGAAGTTGTGAATGTTTTACAGTGAATTGCATCCCTTCGAGGTTATACACAATGTTGCTGCCCTGCACATCAGCATCATTCTTAAGGCCATAGGTTATTTTGTTGACTTTTACTAAATTGTTTAAGAAACTAAATGATCGGTCATCTTGGTTAAAAATGGCCAAACGCGGATTGCCCTGCGGCTTTGAAACCGTCTTTTCGAGGCTGCTGAATAAACGGGCCTTTGCCGCACGATAATTTTCATAAGAACCGTGCTCATCAAAATGTTCGTGGGTGATATTCGTAACCACGCCGATATCAAACTCGCAGGCGTCCACGCGATGCTGCGACCAGCCATGGGATGTGGTCTCAAGTACAACGTGTGTCAGACCGGCATCAACCATTTTAGCGAGGTAGCGTTGTACATCGTGCGCGTCCGGTGTAGTGACGTGAAAGCCCGTGTCCATAACTTCGTCCCCTAGCACTGCATTGACCGTCGAAATCATACCAGCTTTGAATCCGGCTGTCACAAGGATGTTGTAGATCAGGTTGCAAGTGGTTGTTTTTCCATCCGTGCCTGTCACGCCAATCACCGTCAGTTTGCGACCCGGCCAATCGTAAAAGGCAGCAGCCAGAAAGGTCAGGGATTGACGCGGGTCTTCCACACGAATGTACGGAACAGGCAAGTCATGCATAACCTTGTGTCCCACGACTGCAACTGCACCAGCATCGATTGCCATCGGGATGTATGCATGCCCGTCAACTAAGCCTCCCTGCATAGCTACAAACAGGTCACCCGGTTTCACTACGCGACTGTCAATAGATATTCCTGTAATGGGTAGATCTGGAAGATTTTTTGGAGTGAATGGAAATGGGAAGTCTTTGAAAACGGATACGAGTTTTGCGTTTTGCATGCGACGGTTTTACCACATTAAACAAAGACCTGACAGGTTGTTAAACCTGCCAGGTCAAGGTGCGATCAAATTGAGTTATTTCAGGTTTTGGCGCAAGCCTTCCAGCTTGCCAGCCACAGAGCCATCCATAACTTTATCTCCAACCTTGATGACCAGGCCGCCCATGATGGAGGGGTCAACGCGGAAGGTAACAGCCTGCGCACCAACTTTTGCAAGCACGTCATTTTTGACAGTATCCTGTTCCTGGTCAGTGAGAGGCAGCGCACTGGTGACTTCGGCAGCTTCACCCTTGAAGTTGGCATCATCCAGGACAACAACTTTACCAGACTTGACACCAGAGAAGAATTCGTCTAACAGAGCACGTTGACGTTTCTCATCCAGAGCTTCACCAACCAATTTTTGGGCTGCCGAGATGGACAATGCAGCCACTTGACCACGCAAATCGCCCAGTATACGGTTACGTTCCGCTTCCGCCTCCGCCAGAGCAGCTTCATGCTCCTTCGCGGCTTCAGCCTCGGCCTCAGCCTTGACCTCTTTGGCGACATCTTGCGCACGCTCATTAGCTTCGCGCACAACTTTGCTGGCTTCCGCTTGCGCATCAGCAATGATCTTGGCCGCTTCCTTTTCAGCGCTGGCACGCGCCTCGGCGGCAACACGGGCATCTTCCAGTCCCTGCGCGATATTCTGGCGTCGCTTGTCAAGCAAGTCAAGAATGGGTTTATAAACCCAAGCACGCAGGATAACAAACAAAATCAAGAAATTGAAAATCTGGAGCAATAAATAGCCCAGATTCAGACCTAATTTTTCCAAGGTAACCTCCTCCTGTTTTCCGGTTTAGAAGACGAACAGGATCAGGAGCGCGACAACCAAACAATAGATCGCAACGGCTTCAGCAAAGGCAATGCCAAGGATCATATTGGTCTGGATGGTACCGGTCGCATCCGGGTTACGGCCCATAGCCTGTACCGCACCGCTGGTAACAATACCAATACCAGCACCTGCGCCGATAGCCCCAATCATGGCCAAACCAGCGCCGATCAATTTGCCGAGAATGGCAGCAGCTTCAGTTTCCATATCGAAATACCTCCGTTTCAAGTTTCGGGCGGGGGAACCGCCACTTTGTATGGTGTGTTTCCCGGGCGTTTAGCGCCGCCCGAAATCTACGCGTGAGCTTCTTCGTGCTCTCCGTGACCCTGAGTGGCTTGTGCCATAAAGGTCATGGTCAGCATACCGAAGACGATGGCCTGAATCAGACCAACAAAGAACTCTAACATCAGGAAGGCAACCTGGAAAAAGCCAAAGCCACCGGCACCCAGCAATGCTCCCATAACGAAGAGAAGAACCGAACCAGCGAAGATGTTGCCAAAGAGACGAAAGGCAAACGAGAGAACCTTCGAGAATTCGGAGACTAATTCCAACAAACCAACCACAAAGTCAATTAAACCGAAGATTGGAACGCTGAAAAATGTTTTTGTATTCCAGAACTTAGTGAGATAACTAATCCCCTGGGCACGAAAACCAATGACCTGCACCATAATCACGGCAATTAACGCAAGGGCTACCGTGAAGTTCAAGTCAGTGGATGTAACACGGATAAAAGGAACAAGCGTGTATCCCTCGCCAGCCTCTGTACCTTCAACTGCTTCAACATCAATCTCTTCGGGTGCAGGCATAATGGTCTCTGCCCAGCCTAAATCCTGTACAGCATATTCACCATGTGGTTCTACAATGCCTACGCTATCGACAAATGGAAAGAGTTCCATCCAGTTAACGACCAGCACCAGAAGCGTAATCGTAGCAAACCAGGGAAAGATAGCTCTCGTCCACTTGCCAGCAGTACCTTCGGTCAGGTTGTATAACGCTTCCAACAAGGCTTCAATTGCACCAGACAGACCCTTAGGAACCAAATCTCCGCTTTTAACGGCGCGATAAACACCAAAGCCAATCGCCAGCAGAATCACATCCGCAATTAACAGCGCAAGCAGCGTATTAGTCATATAGATCTCGCCGATACCGGGAATAGTAAATAGCGGTCCATGACTGATCACTTCAGCCGGTAATTGGACGTGTGGCCGGACAGGCGGATATATACTAGCCGCATAGGCGCTAACGAGAATCAATGCAAGCACAATCCAGCGATTCACGCCCCAACGCCACCAACCTTTCTTTTCTTGATTTTCACTCACGATCAGAATCCTCCTCAGTGGTGGGGATTTTGGTTGTTTCTGAATTTTGTACTGGCTTAATGCGACTGGTTGCCGCTCTCACAACGCGGAACATAAGGAAGAGCGTGACCGGCACACTGCCAATTAAGAGAATGATTGTAAAAAGTGGCTTGGTATCTAAATAGCGGTCCAGCCACAATCCCGCAAACAGAGCAACGAAGATAATTACCAGGGTGAGACAGCCAACCTGTCCGGCAATAGATGCCAGAGTCAGGTTCATGGCGTATTGGAATCGTTCTTTTCCCTGGTTCTCCGGCTGGCTCATTGGTTGCGGATTATATCACAATGGTTTAACGAGCGTCAATTTTGCAGGCGACAGTAGTTTTCCCATCGCTAAGCTACATGATACTCAGCAAGGTGACTGTCATCTCACAGCATCCTAGAACAGGTTCAACGCTGCTGCGCCGGAGAGTCCGAACCACGGGGCGAAGATTGTACCGACCAATAGGATTCCCAGCGAGAGCACGACCAGGCCAATTGCGTACGGACGAGTCAATGGGATGGGAAGTTCAGCCTCATCCTCGCCTTCCATACGGTACAGGTAAACCACCTTCAAAACAACCAGGTAGTAATACACACCCACAATGGAGTTGAGAATACCAACCACCGCCAGCCAAACCATATTGGCCTGCACAGCTGCAGCAAAGACAAACACCTTGGCCACAAAACCACCGAAGGGCGGCATGCCCGCCAGCGACAAGAAAGCCACCAGCATCGCAAACGCCAGGCCAGGGGAACGACGGCTCATACCAGAATAATCCTTGATCTCATCCGAGCCAGTCACGCGTTCGAAAGCCATCACAATACCGAACGCTGCCAGGTTGGTCAGGATGTAGGCCAGCAGGTAGAACACCACACTTGACACACCCAAACCAACAACCGCGCTATCTTTCGTTGTAAGCGCAACTACACCGATCATGGCATAGCCAGCATGCGCGATAGAAGAATAGGCCAACAAGCGCTTGATATTTTTCTGTTTTAATGCAACCAGGTTACCCAATGTCATAGTAATCGCTGCCAGGATTGCCAAAAAAGATGCCCAAGAAAGAGACAAAGGATTAATATCTGTCCCCTGAAAAACAGTCATGAACAGCCTGACAATAACAGCAAATCCAGCGGCTTTCGAAGCTGTGGACAGAAATCCGGCCACAGGGGTAGGTGCACCCGTGTAGACGTCCGGAGCCCAAAAGTGGAACGGAACAATCGAGACCTTGAATCCAAGCCCCACCACGATGAGCACCACCAGACCCAGCGCAACACCCAGTGGCAATTGGCCTGTTACCGACATGGATGCCAGTTCATACAGACTAGTCGTTCCGGCAAAGCCGAAAAGCAGACTAAAGCCATAGAGCATGATTGCTGACGTCATTGCCCCAAAAAGCAGGTACTTGAACCCGGCTTCAGTAGATTGCTTGTCCGAGAGCATGAAACCAGCTAAAACATAAAGTGGAATCGAAGTGGTTTCAATCGCCAGATAGAGCATGACCAGATCAGCGGAAGCAGCCATCAGGTCCATACCGAGCGTGGCAGCTAACAGCAGGATGAACGATTCTCCGCGTTTGCCAAGAATCTCATGGTCCATCATGAACAAGGCAGTTATTGCCGCGCCGAAGATGAACATCATCTTGAAGAAGAAGCCCAGCCAGTCATAGCGCAACATACCTCCGAAGACCGTTACAGGTTCACCCGGACGTCCGGCCAACAGGCTGACCGCCATGATCGCCAACAAACCACCGGCTGTCATCCAGCCAGCGTTACGGCGATTTTCACCCTTCCAGAAAGGCTCCACAACCAGCAGGAGCACGCCCAGAATGAGAATGAGTATCTCAGGGAGGATAGACATAAACATGATTGGAGTGTAAGACATTTATACACCTCCCAAAAGGCGTAAGATATTCTCGACGCCAGTTTGAACCATTGGCACCATCAAGCCAGGAACCAAACCAATTGCGATCATCAATACACAAACCGTGACGATGGCGACCTTATCCAGAACATTTACGTCTGTGATATGTCCTTCGAGATTTTCAGGCATCGGTCTGAAGAACACATCCCGAATGTTACGCATGATATAGGCCGCTGTGATAACAATCGAAATGCTGGCGACAATCGCAACCCAGGGTTGGATTTCCCATACGCCCATGAAGATAGGGAACTCAGCCACAAAGCCGGAGAAGGCAGGCATACCCATCGAGACCAGACCACCGATGATGAACCCGATGGCGGCGAAGGGCATGATTTTAGCCATCCCACCCAGTTCTGATATTTGACGGGTATGCGCGCGATCGTAAATCATACCGGTGACAGCAAAGAAGAGCGCCGTCATGATACCGTGCGAGAACATTTGCACGCCCGCACCGGTAAGACCAGTCTTGTTCAGGGTGGATAAGCCGAGCATGACGAGGCCCATATGGGAGACAGACGAGAAACCGATCATGTATTTCATATCATCCTGCATAAAAGCGATGAAGGCACCATAAACCACGGCAATCGCAGCAAATGTCATTATTAGTGGAGACCAGAATTGCGCTCCCTGCGGCAGGAGCATGATGCCAACGCGCAAGGCCGCAAATGCGCCCAATTTCATCAGCACGCCCGCATGGAACATGGAGACGGCTGTGGGCGCAGCAACGTGGCCGTCAGGTGACCAGTTGTGAAAAGGCCAGATACCACCCAATACCGCAAAGCCCAGAAAGACAGGCAAGAACCAGATTCTCTGGAACTGTTCAGAGAAACCAGCCTTTTCCAGTTGAAACATATCGAATGATAATATGCCAGTATTTTGATAGGCTATCCAATACATCGCCAGCGCGCCGACCAGGGCTACTACCGAGCCAATGAACAGGTACAGGGTCAGTTTCATAGCCGCATATTCGCGCGTCACCACCCAGCCCCAGATCGCGATCAGCAGGAACATCGGGAAGACTGCGATTTCATAGAAGAAGAACAACTGGAACAGGTCAAGCGCGACGAAGACGCCAAATACACCGGTTGCCAGGATGAATAGGAAAGCAAAGAACTCACGCGGGCGGTCGTCGATGCCCCAGGAGATCAGCACGCCTGTGAACATAACTACACCGGTCAGCAGGACGAGCGGAGCGCTCATGCCATCCACACCAACGTGGTAGCCAATGCCCAGGGCAGGCAGCCAGTTATAAGTCTCCTGGAACTGATGACCCGCTGCACTTGAGTCATATGAAAAGTACACCCAGATCGAGAGCAGCAGGGCAAAGGTCGCCGCAGCCAGCGCTGTGACGCGCACCTCATTCTTGCGCTCCGCAGGGAAGAGCAAAATCAGCATCCCAGTGATGATGGGGGTGAAAACGATAACGCTAAGGATCGGAAATGTCATGATCCGCCTCCTAGAACAACGAAACCACGGCTTTGTTGATCACGTTCAGGATCCAGGCTGGCCAAACGCCAATCCAAAGGATCATGACCATGAGCGGAGCCATGACAATGATTTCGCGGATGTTGATTTCGGTCAGCTTGTGCTCTCCATGCGCCCAGTGTTCGTTCATCGGGCCGTGCAATACGTTCTTGATACCCTTCAGGATATATGCGCCAGTAAAAAGCAGGCCAAGCATACTGATAGCTGTGTAAGCGGTCAGGATCGGCCATGCGCCTCGCACAACCAGGAATTCGGAGATAAAGCCGTTCAGTCCAGGCAAACCAAGCGAGGCCATGCTGGTGAAAATCAGGATGCCGCCATAGACCGGGACCAGCGGGAACAG
>JBAVJG010000198.1:0-1838 GCA_049687655.1 Anaerolineales bacterium
CGTTAATTGAGCGACTGAAGTCGCTACTACGATTCAAAGAGAACTCAATGCAGAAACGACAATCCATTATTCTGTCTTTGTTTGCCGGTTTGTTCCTGGTTTCTGGCGCGGCCGGGCTGGTCTACCAGATCGTCTGGGAACGGCTGCTGGAGCTGTTCTTCGGCGTGACCATGGTGTCGGTCACCTTGATCGTAGGCGCGTTCATGGCCGGGTTGGGACTCGGTTCGCTGCTGGGCGGGCGGCTGGCACGTCAGGTAAAGAACACGCTGCTGGCCTATGGCCTATTGGAACTGGGCGTGGCCGCTTTCGGGTTCATCAGTCAGCCATTGATCTTTTGGGTGGGTCAAAAAACCGCCGGCACTCCCTACGTATTCGTTTTTCTGATCAGCTTCGCAATCCTGCTCATTCCCACCACGTTAATGGGGATGACGCTGCCGCTGCTGACGCAGTCCTTCGTTCACCGCGTGGAAACGTCGGGAGGCGTGATCGGTATCCTGTACGGGATCAACACGCTGGGCGCGGCCTTCGGAACCATGCTGGCCGGCTATGTGTTGATCGGGGCTTACGGCTTTGACGGCACAATCTATATCGCGGTCGCCCTGAATGCCATCGTCGGGGCACTTGCAGTTATCCTGGCACGCTGGCAGGTGCATGCTGTCCAACCGACGGAAGCCGTACAACCATCCGCTAAGCCATCCGTTCAATGGGGCTATACCACCATTCTGATTTCTTCTTTTTTGGTCGGTTTCATCGGCCTGGGCTTCGAGATGCTGTGGATCCGCATCTTGCATATTGTTAATAAGAACACGGCTTACAGCTTCCCCTCCATTTTGTTCGTATTTTTGCTTGGGTTGGCGTTGGGTGGCTACATCTTTGGTCGCGCCGCCGACAGGTCTAAAAATCCCTTCCTGTTGTTCTGCAAAATCGAAATGACCGGCGCGATCCTGGCCGCGCTCACCCTGCTGGCCTTCTGGTGGTCGCTGGGTTTCAATCCGCCCTGGATCCAGGATTTCATCGAGACGCAAAAGCCCGCGCTGCCTTTTGTTCGGATAGAGCGTGAATTGCTTCTATCTAAACGGCTGCTGCTCGCCAATCTGTGGGACTACTTCCTGCCCATCCTGATCCTGGTGCTCCCGGCCAGCCTGGTCCAGGGCGGCGGACTGCCGGTGCTGGACCGCATCGCCATCCACAACCCGTCCCTGGCAGGCAGGCGCGTAGGGGACATCCACCTGGCCAACATTATTGGCTCCGTGGCCGGGACTCTGGTCATCAGCTTTATCCTGCTCCCTAGCATCGGCTCGGAATGGACCCTGAAACTGCTGGCGTTATTGACGGCTTCTTTCTCAGCCTTTTATTTTATCGGCAAACCGGGAAACGGTCGCTTCAAAAATAACATTTCTCAACTGGGGACATTTGGAATCATCTTGCTACTCGGCATCATCTTTACGCCTGGAAAAGGGCAGTTCTACACACGCCTGTACGAGACCGGCATGCACCAGAAAGCCGTCATCTCCGAATCGGGCGATAGCGTCCTGGCGCTGACCTATGAAAACGGCACAGACCGACAATCCGGCTACTTTTGGATCGGCGGCGAAGTCAACAGCTTGTTCCCACCGGAAGGTCTCTATGAAAACCGTGCGCTGGCCTGCGCGGGTGCGTCCGAGCCGGAGCGCGTACTGGTGATCGGTTTCGGCGGCGGCTATACCACCCTCTTCTTCAAAGCCATCCCGGGCGTGGATGAAATCGTGGTGGTCGAACTGTTAGGTGACATTAATCCTTTCCTTACCGAGAATCTGGAATCCGCCCGCGTTACGCTGAACGATCCGCGTGTGACCTAC
>JBAVJG010000199.1:0-8584 GCA_049687655.1 Anaerolineales bacterium
AGTACGCTTCCGCGCACAACACGCGCATACACAGGAATTGACACAATCGCAATCGCTAACAGCGCATTTTGTAACCCATGTCCTAAAACAGCAACAATGGCAATCGCCAGTAGTAACGAAGGAAATGCGAGTAGAACATCCATGGTGCGCATGATCAGGTTATCGATCCATCCGCCAAGAAAACCACCGATTGAGCCAAGGAGTGTTCCGATGATAATAGCAAAGCCTACAGTGGTAAAGCCGATGAAAAGGGAGACGCGTGCACCGAAAATCACACGACTGAACACATCACGCACGTTACCGTCTGTGCCTAGAATATGCTGAGGCTGATCTTCAGGACATCCCAAAACGTGGATACAAGGATCTGATCGTTTTTTTATGTCTTCATACCCGATCAAAACGAAGTCTGGATCGAAAGGCGCCAGTACCGGAGCAAAGATTGCTACAAGAACCAGAAATAACAAAATTGAGCCGCCAATGACAGCCGAGCGCTGGCGGAATATCCGCCGCAGTGTCAAACGGAACAGGCTATTTGCACGATAATCTTTTTCGGATTGATCAGAAGAAGGAAATTCAGCAATGGTTGCCATATTGTCAGTCCAATCTGATGCGAGGATCGATAAGCACGTAAGAGAGGTCAACCAATAGATTTACTCCTACATAACCAATTGCAATCACTACTGTGAATGCCTGAACGATGGGGAAGTCGCGAGCGGTTATGGCCTCGAAAAGCATTCTGCCAACGCCGGCAAATCCGAAGATGGTCTCCGTAAGCACCGCGCCTGCAAAAAGCGTCCCTACTTGAAGACCGATGATTGTAACAACTGGCAGCATTGCGTTGCGCAGGGCATGCTTCATAACTACCACACGCTCGATCAGGCCTTTTGCACGCGCCGTGCGGATGTAATCCTGGCGCAGCACTTCCAACATACTGGAGCGAGTCATTCGCGCGATGATTGCCAATGGAATAGTACTCAAAGCAATGGAGGGTAAGAGTATATGCTTAATCACATCGCTCAACACTTCCCAATCCCCCGAAACGATGGAATTGAAGATGTACATATTAGCAAAAAATTCCAAAACTACGTACTTGAAGGTTCCTTCAACCACATTCCATTGAAAGGCTTCATAAAATGGGATAGCCGAGACACCAGCAGAGATCCTTCCGGATGGTGGAAGCGAAAAAGGCGTATCTCTGAGTACCAACGCAAAGAGATATGCCAGCATTAAACCAAGCCAATAAACCGGCATGGAGACTCCCGTGTTTGCCGCAACCATCACACCGACATCTACCGCAGAGTTACGGCGTGTGGCAGAAATAATACCCGCTGGGATGCCGATAAGTATGGCAAAGATGAGTGATACAAGACCTAATTCGATCGTCGTTGGTAAACGTTCGAGCAGAATTGTCGTCACAGGACGGCTGAAACGGATCGAATCGCCGAAATCACCTGAGAGCATGTTTTTCAAATAAATGCCAAACTGGGTTGGAATGGGCTTGTCAAGACCCTGTACCCTGTTGAAACGTTCACAAGTTTCAGCAGATGCTTTTTCCCCGAGCATTGCTTTGCAGGGATCCCCTGGAATCGAGCGTGCCATTACAAACGTAACCAGTAAAATCCCGAAGATAACCGGAATTGAATACAAAATACGGCGAATAGCATATTGTGTCATAATCAGACCAGATCAGACCAAGGTGATATTAGAGAAACAACGCGAGACAGCACGCGCCCTTCGGGCACAGCGCCATCTCGCGTTGTTGTTAGTTAGGAGCTAGATGGCACAGAAGATTACTCTTCTGCGTTCATCAAGCCATCCCACAGGTAACCGTAATACGTGAACGAACCGGTATTACCAATGTGGTTGGGGTTAGAAGCATCAATACCGGCGGCCCAGGAAGCAATGACGTCATTAGCATCGAAGGTTGAGCCATCATGGAAGGTGACGCCTTCACGCAGGATGCAGGTCCAGACGGTTGAGTCTTCATTGGGAGTACAACCAGTGGCCAATTCAGGCACAACTTCGCCAGAATCAATCGCGTAGGCCAACAGAGTTTCTGTAACCTGCTGGCAGGGAGCCAGTGATTCGCCATCGGACTCGTCCTGGCAGAATAAGCTGATGGGTTCAGCGTTCTGCATGTAGACGAAGGTGTCCTTGCCGGGATCAACTTTTGCCAGAAGCGGGGCGCCGAAGGGGCGGAAGTGGGCATTACCAACTGTAGCCAGGGCGGCAGATGCAGAAGCACCATTTGCGATCGGAACCATGGGAACCAGCTCCTTGATGGCATTGTTGGCCTCAACGTAGAGAGCCTCAGCCTCAGCCGGGTCACCAATCTGAGATGCTGTTTGCAACACTTCGTAGATTTCAGGATGCGTAGTGCCGAACTGCACATTGGTTTCCGCAAAGTGATAATCCAGGAAGTTGGTTACGTGAGGATAATCAGCACCCCAACCGAGCAGGTACATGCCATCCAGGCGGCCATTACTGGATTCGTCAATGAATTCGCCGGATTCCATCACAATAACTTCAGCTGTGATACCCAGGTTATCGGCCAATTGTGATTGAACTTCAACAGCAACCAGGCCAGGTTCGGGCAGGTAACCGCGGAAAACGTCTCGGTAATAGATCCTGGTTTCAAAACCATCCGGGTAACCGGCGTCAGCGAGCATTTGCTTGGCAGCAGCAGCATCGAATTCGTACCAGGATTCACCGACGCAACCGTTAGGCAGACTGCATGGAGTGAAGTGGGAGGGAACTGTGGCACCATCAGCGTAGAAGTTATCTACAATGCGCTGGCGGTCAATGCCCATAGCAATGGCTTTGCGGACGTTAACGTCGCCGAAAGGCTCAAAGGTATTGGTCATACCCAAATAAAGAATGTTCGGGTTGGCAACAGGCAGGAAGGTCAGGTTGGGATCTTCCTTAACCGTATCGTAATCATCGGGGCTGACGTTGGTGATCTGGTCAACGTTGCCAGACTGCAACTCGAGCAGACGCTGCGCGCCTTCAGTGGCCCAGCGGAAGACCAGGGTGTCATAAGCAGGTTTCTCACCCCAATAGCCATCGTAGGCTTTTAAGGTGACGCTTTCGCCAGCGGCCCAGTTTTCGAGTGCAAAGGGACCGGTGCCGACAGGGGAGCGAAGCAGAGTTTCCTGATTGGCTTCGTTGGCATTGGCGTCCAACCACTCTTCAGGATAGATACCGAAGGGGGTAAAGGCAGCTTTTTGGGGGAAGGCCGGATCAGGGCTACACATGCTGAATTCAACAGTGTAGGCATCTACAGCAACGATCGATTTGATCTTGCCACCGTAATCGCAGTCAGGGGCTTCGACACTCTTACCTTCGAATTCCATTGTGGGTTCTTCAGGCGCGGCAGTCGGCTCTTCCATGGGCTCTTCTGTCGGTTCTGGCGCAGGGGCAGCCGGTTCTTCAGTGGCAGCTCCGCCACCACAGGCTGCTAACACCATGCTTGCAACGATCAATAGCACAAGCATGGCAAAAAGTGATTTGCTTTTCATTTTTTAACTTCTCCTCTTTTGAATTGGTGAATACTATACTAACTGGCTAATATCTAATCTATTCTTTCGACCTCCTTTCTTTTTCTCCATAGGTAGGTGTCATTATTATACGTGAACATCCTCCCATGTCAACGCTCCCCGAGTGTGGAAGCAGGTAAATCGTTAGTATGAATTGATGAGTAGCTTTATCCGTCAGTCATGATTTTGGGAAACGGCTTCAGAGTATAATGAATCCAGGGCCCACTCACTGAACCGAGGGCACAAATGGACCGATTAACTATCCTTAAACGCCTTAATACCCTTATTTGCGTCATCCTGACTGCGCTGCTGACGTTTTCTTGCACGCTGCCGAGCTTGCCAACACAACAGCCTGAGCCAACCCCGACTACTTTTACTCAGGAACCCCTGCCCCCCGTTCTTACGGAAGTTGCGCCGTTGGATGGAGGCCAGCTGGGACTCGGCGAGCCGATCACTTTCTACTTCAGCCAACCCATGAACCGGGACTCTGTCGAAGCCTCTCTTTTCGGACTTCCATCCGGCTCCCGAACCTGGAGCGACGACTCTACCCTGACATTCACCCCCAACTCCACTTATGATAATGATGCTGAGATAACGGTAGCAATTTTATCGTCCGCAAAAGCTGCGAACGGGTTGTCCCTGAGCGCCCCCGTCACATTGACATATCACACCCCCTCCCTGTTGCAAGCCATCAACTTCCTGCCCGAACCTGCCAGTCAGGACATCGACCCGGCCGCCGCTGTCGCAGTGACCTTCAACCAGCCGGTTGTTTCTTTAGGGGTTGATTCCAACCTCCCCGAAGCTTTCTCGCTGGACCCGTCGGTGAACGGGCGTGGTGAGTGGCTTTCTACCAGCACCTACGTCTTTTATCCCGAACCGGCCCTGGCCGGCGGCGTGACGTACACAGCCAACCTGAACACGGACCTGGTATCCACAACGGGAACACCGCTGGATTTGATCGGCAGTTCCATCGCCTGGTCGTTCGAGACGGCCCTGCCCAGATTGGTTTCGGTGGAGCCTTCCAATGAGCAAACCCTGGCGCTCGATGCACCTATCAAATTAACCTTCAACCAGGCCATGGATCCGCTCAGCCTGGAGAATGGATTTGTATTCCTGGGAGAGGGCATTCCTGTGGACGGGGATATGTCCTGGAACAACGAATACACCGAGATGACCTTCGAGCCGCTCGAACAATATGAGAGAAATACGACGTATACCTTGAGCGTCACGAGAGATGCTACCGCTGCCAGTAGTACCTCGATCGCGCTGGAACAGCAATTCCAGTTCTCCACCTATGGAAACTTTAATGTACAGGGCAGCGAACCTGCAAATGGAGGCGTCAAGCCAGAGACTGGTAGCGTGCAAATCTTCTTCACTTCACCGCCTAAAAAGGGAGACGATCTCGAGGATTTCATCAGCCTGACCCCAGAAATCCCAAATCAGGGTGTTTACATTGAGGGGACAACCTTGAACGTCAGCGGATTTTTCCTGCCTGAGAGCGAATACACACTGACCATTTCCCCCGAACTGGTGGATGAATGGGACCAACTCTTGGGGAATGACTTTGAACTCGAATTCAGCACGCCCGCTGCCACGCCCAACCTGAGCGTGCCTTTTTGGGGCTACGTCTACTTCGTGCGTCCGGATGAGCCGGTTCTCAGCGCCAATGCGACCAACATCCAGCGCGCGGACGTGTCCATAGCGCCGATCACACTTGACGATTTCCAATTGCTGACCGGCCCGAACAGTTACGATGCTCTGCAAACTTTTGCGGCGCAAGCCCCTCTAACATATTCACAAACCTATAACCTGACGCCCAGCCGCAGCGAGCCGGTCGCTTTGCCTCTGGCGGGGACGGAAGATGAACTCACTACAGGATTCTATTATGTAACTGTCGCTTCACCACAATTGAACCAGGCTCTTGGCACGCAGATTGTTACTGTCAGTTACCAGAGTCCGAATGACCGTAAGTATTTGGTCGCGGCCAGCAATCTCAACCTGACGTTCAAGATCGGCGCAACCGATGCCCTGCTCTGGGCTACCGACCTGCGCACGAACGAACCGGTCTCAGCGCCGTTCACAATTTATAACAATGAAGGGGATGCGGTCATCAGCGCGCAAACAGATGCGCAAGGGTTGTGGTACGGAGAACTTTCTTCACCCCAGGAAATGCCCGCTCAGACCTACACGGTCGTGATGAGCGAGCCTGGGCAGGCTGATTTCGGATTGGCACAATCATCCTGGAACAGCGGCATCTCGCCCTGGGAATTTGGCATCCCCTTGCGCCCGAGAGCGCCGCAACCTGAAACCTATCTATACAGCGACCGTCCAATCTATCGTCCCGGGCAGACGGTTTACTTCCGTGGCGCCGTGCGCCAGGCCTTTAACGGGCGTTACACACTGCCGGAGTTCTCTTCCGCTTCGCTGGAGTTGCATGGGAATAGCGGACGCACGCTCCAGGTTTTTGACCTTTTGCTCTCGCCCTACGGCACCTTCCACGGCGAGTACCAACTTTCTCCTGAAGCCGAGCCCGGCTATTACACGCTGCGCAACGAAGACCTGAATGCCCGGCTCTCTTTTAACGTGGCGGAATATCGCAAGCCGGAGATCGAGCTGAATGTTGCTTTTGCGCGGGAACAGGTCGAAGCTGGCGAGCAGGTGCGGGCTGAGTCTGAAGCGCTGTATTATTTCGGTTCGCCTGCCGGGGATGTAGACATCCAGTGGAATCTGTTCGAACAGCCCACCTATTTCAATCTGCCCGGTTACCAGACCGGTCTGTTCGACGATTCGTGGCTGACCCCGAACTGGGTCCCGGATGGAAAATTTGGCCGGACGCTGGAAGGCGGCACAGCGCGAACGAATCCGGATGGAAGCCTGGACCTGGATCTTCCCGACCTCCCCGAATCAGATACGCCTCAAACTCTGACCCTGGAATTGACAGCCCAAGACGAGAGTGGCTTCCCCGTTAGCGCGCGTGATGAGATGAGCGTACACCCGGCGGATTATTACATCGGTCTGCGGCCTGACCAGTGGGTGGGCCAGAGCGGAACGGCCCTCGGGTTTGACGTTTTTACCGCCGGTTGGGATACGAAGGCCAGCCCTTCGAAGGCTTTGCAAGCGGAATTCAAACAGGTACGCTGGGAACGCCAGGACCCGCCGCCTGAAGTGGTCTACGGGGTGCCGTCCTATGAGCCAGTCTATACGCTGGTGAGTAGCAGCAATTTGTCCACCGCTGCAGATGGTAAGGCGCGCCTTTCCTTTGCTCCCGAAGAGCCGGGCACTTACATGCTGGATGTCTATGGCGGCGGCGCACGCACACAAATCCTGCTGTGGGTTACCGGCAGACAAAATGCTGCCTGGCCGAACCTGTTCAACGATCAGGTCAAATTGACAGCAGAGCAGGATAATTACCAGCCCGGTGAGACGGCGGATATCTTTATCCCCAATCCCTTCGGGGAAAGTGTACCGGCACTGGTGACGGTGGAACGCGGAAAGGTCATGACAGCCGGAGTTCTCGAACTGGGTGAAAGCGGCTCGATTTTTACACTCGAACTGATAGATGAATACGCGCCCAATGTGTACATCTCTGCCACGTTACTTGGCCCTGACAATCAGTTCCGCCAGGGCTACACGGAGCTCGAAGTCGAGCCCCTGGCGCAAGAATTAAATGTCAAGTTGACCGCCCTGCCGCAAATCAACGAGCCGCGCGGGGAAATGACTTTACAAGTGCGCGTCACTGATAACGCCGGCGAACCAGTCAATGGGGAATTCTCGCTTTCGGTGGTCGACAAAGCCGTGCTGGCGTTGGCCGACCCGAATTCCCCCGATATTTTGTCTGCCTATTACGGCGAGCAATCATTAGGCGTGTCCACTGGTCTGTCACTGGCGGTCTATAGCGGGCGCTTTGTGCTGCAGCCTCCGGGGCTTGGCGGCGGAGGCGATGGGGGCCTCATGCCGGTCCGCGAAGAGTTCCCGGACACGGCCTACTGGAACCCGACTTTCATCACCGACTCCAACGGTATGGGCCAGGTAAGCGTGACCCTGCCAGACAGCCTGACCACCTGGGTGATCGAATCGCGCGGACTGACCATCGACACGCGCGTCGGGCAGGCCGAGACCGAAGTTGTGACCACCAAACCGCTGCTCGTTCGACCGGTCACGCCGCGCTTCCTGGTGAGCGGTGACCATGTTGAACTGGCGGCCATCGTACACAACAACACGGATGCGGAACTGGATGCGACCGTCAATCTGGACGCGACCGGATTTACATTGGACGAACCCGGTCAGGCCTCGCAGACGGTGGAAGTAGCCGCCAACGGCCGCACGCGTGTGGTCTGGTGGGGCACGACTGAGGATGCGGAACAGGCTGAATTGGTTTTCGCCGTCAGCGGCCGGAGCGGGGCGCAAACCCTCAGCGATGCGGCTGCGCCAGCTCTTGGTCCGTTACCGATACGTCAATATGTCGCACCTCAAACCTTCGTCACTGCTGGCATGCTGACCGATGGTGGCAGCCGCCAGGAGATCATCAGTCTGCCGCGCACCTTCTCGCCCACAGACGGCAGATTGGATGTAGAAATGTCGCCCTCGCTGGCCGCTTCCATCCTCAACAGCCTGGAAGCGTTGCCCAGGCCCTCCTGCACCTGCAACAACGAGGCGATCCTTTCATATTTCCTGCCCAACCTGGAAACTTATCGCGCATTGCAGGCTTCTGGCATGGAAGATCCCATCCTGAAAGCGCGCCTGGACGAAAGCCTGAACGATAGCATTACGGCGCTGGGCCGCAACCAGAATTTCGACGGTGGCTGGGGCTGGATCCGCGGGAGCGACTCTGACCCGTATATTTCGACCTATGTGCTTTTCGGCCTCGGGCGCGCCCGTCAAACAGGTGTCAGCATCCCGGACGAAACCTTCAACCACGCGCAAGAATATTTGCGGGAATACGCATTATCCGATCCCACGCTGGGAACCTTCCAACCCTGGGAACTCGACCGCCTGAACTTCGCCTTCCTTGCTCTGAGTCAGACCAGCGGCTTGCAGGAACAAGATTT
>JBAVJG010000200.1:0-3455 GCA_049687655.1 Anaerolineales bacterium
ACGTTGGAGGGCTTGCTGCTGGCGATCAGCGCCAGGCGTTTGTAGCCGCTGCCCACCATTGACAGACGCTCCGGCGTCTCATTGAGCGCCTTCATCAATCTCTTCAAGGTCGCGATATGATCTTCGATCTCCTTTTTGGATTCAGTGTACAGACCGGGATCCCGCTCGAATTGCTGCACCGCCAGGCGGATATGGCAGTTGGCCGCCTGTTCGATAGCTTTGATCGAAGCGGAAGCTTTGCTGCTTACGATCGCCCGGTCATAGAACCCGACCGCTTCTTCGAACAAATACACCTCGGCGAAGGCCTGCCCGAAGACCTCCAGCAGCCTGGGGTTATCCAGCCAGTTCGGGTTATCTTCTTCGATGTCTTTCAGCAGGCTGGTCAGCTCGTCCATGAGATTCTTGATACCCAGCGCGGAAGCGGTCGTCGCTCTTTCGTAGAGCTGGTCGATGTTAACGATGGCCTCATCGATATCCACAAATCTCTGCTTCCAACGCTGGCCGCCCTCTGTCTTCACGACCAGACGGTAGGCGGGGTCACCGTAACACTGGTAGGCCGCCCAGGTGTTGGTGCGGTCCCCGTGTTGTTCGTAGATCTCGACGCGCGCGGCTTTGATCGCGTCGCCGAACTGATAGCCCCTGAGCAGGTGGTCGTAAAAGACTTCCGCGAACGATAAGGCCGCAGCGTCATCCACCGCCCAACCGGCGGCCACCACCGCCTTGACGCCCATCTCGATCAACTCCCTGGACAGGCTGGCCGCAAATTTGTTGAACTCGTTCCTGCCCGGCACGTCTTCTTCACTCCGGTCAGATAACACCCCCAGGTGGCAGCAGTTGATGAAGACCAGCTCGGGGATATTCATCTTGTTCTGGATCTCGTTGGCGGTCAGGAAGACCCCGTTCCCCAGTACCATACCGGTCACCTTTCTGGGCTTCTCATCCATGGAGGCCTGGTAGCGGTAGTTGTACACCCCGTGCCCGGCCAGATGCAGGACGCGGTAGTCCTCTGAAAACAGGTCGATCATGATGGAGCTTGAGTCCGCATGGATGGAGGGTCGTACCTGGTACCCGTTCTCCTTGAATTTGGAGGCAACCAGGATGGCTTCCTGCTCTGCGCCCGGCAGGTCGGCAAAATTTGCAGGCGTATCCGCCGGGTTGCCGACCACCAGCACGTTTGTGTTCTTGACATCCACCACTTTTTCCTGGTAGGTACCCGTGATGAACTGCCGGATCATGCCGACCTCCACCACGATCGGCTTGTCGCCTCCCATGCGGCGGTCATAGAGCAGTTCCCAGGGGTAGCTGGCCGCTTCTTCGTCCACCACGAACAGCACGTCATTCATATCTTTGAAGGAACCCTTCAGCCGGTTGGGGATCATCAGTTCGAACATGGCTGTGGCCAGGTTTTCGTCCCAGTTGGGGTTCCTGACCGATTGGGCGATCAGGTTGTCCATGTTGTTGCGCTGCACACCCAGGCGCGACTCTTCCGCGCGGGCCCGGTCGGTGGGCAAAGAAAAGGTCAGGGTGTCGTCCTCACTGGCCCGGATGTAGATGCGGTTCCACCATCCGGCTGGCTCATCGTACGCAACACGGTTCCAGCCGCCGCGCATGGTTTGCAGCAGCGGATTGACCGCAAACTCCTCTTTGTCGACGAAGGGCGCCAGCGCTCTGGCCGCCAGGATAGCCTGGTCCTTGAACAACTCGATGAAGCGCACCTCAGCGATGCGCACGTTATAGTCCAGGTATTCTTTCTCCTGTTTGACGTCTGTCAGTTGGGTGAAGCTCTTGTTGGCCTGCAGCACGCCGTTCAGGATGGCGTCTACCGAGTTGGTGACCGTCAATCCCATCCCGCCGGTGCCGACCAGTAAGGTCGAGATGCGGATTTCCCCATCTTCGCCCACCCTGCCGTTTTCGACAGCCTTGATCCCGTACTCCCGCAGGGCCATGGCAAAGGCCTGAGACAACTTGTGCGGCGAGAGTTCGCCGGCCTGTCCAAGCCCGACGACGATCGCGCCGCCCGGCTTTTCGCCCATGTCGTTCAGGACCACATCCACCGTGCCTTCCGGGCCGGGATACAGCCCGAGCACGTGACGGGCGTTCAAGCGTCCGTTCAAATGGTGGTTCAGGGCTTTTTCCGCGCTGTACAGACTATCACCTTCGTAGTGCCCGACGGCCACCGGATCGCTGCAGAACGACAGGTTCCCGTGCGCCACCGACACCCGCACGGGTTTTTCCGGCGGCGCTTCGTATTTGGCGGGAGCAGCCCCAAGCATGGTCGATTCGAGGTCGATCTGTGTCGGGTAGATTTCCACGCTTCCATCCCGCAAGAGGTAACTCTCTTCCTGACCGCGGTCATACTTGGGCGGTATTTTCGACAGACGCTCCGTGCTGCCATTTGTCAGCAATTCATAAATGGCCGGGAAGGCTTCTTTAGTGTTGGCCAGGTCTCCGTGCGCGGCGTTCAGGTAATAGGTGCGATCCTCTTTCAGCCCGGGCAGGATGCCGGAAGCCCAGGGTACGGTGCCGTCCCCCTGGTTTGTCCCCCGGAAGATGACGCCCTTTTTCTTGTCGATGTCCGCTGCAACCGGCGCTCCTTGCGCATACCCGGCTACGTACAGGATGGGGTCGTCTTTGCCGACCATGCTTTTATCGGGGTTGAGCAGCGTATGCAGTTCTTTGACCTTATCGAGGTTTTCCTGGGTCGGTTTTACCCATTTATCCTTGCCTGTGTTCGGGAACTTGTCCCAGGTGCTGGCTTCCAGGAAATTCCAGGGCTGCGTTTCCGCGGGCAATAAACCCAGCACCCCGGGAAAGCGCGAAATGACTTCCAGGATTTCCTGGGATGAATTCTTGATGTCCACTGCCGCCAGCATGCGCAAGGTTTTTTCCTGCCCCAGGATCAAGCGCGGGATCTGGTAAGAGCCTCCGTTGGGCGTTCCCAACATGATGAAGCGCGCCCCGTCGCGTTTGCGCATCTGCTCCCACAGGTCTGGCCGCAATCCCAGCATGGCGCGCGTCACTAACCCGCCCATGGAATGCGCAATGATCCGAATGGGCTGCACGGTCTCTTCGAGCTTGGCCTCGAGCTCTTCCGCAAAACGGCTGGCTTCGTCCAGGATCGACAGTCGCCAGTCATAGGGGAAGGGGATTACCTCATGCGTGGCGCTTAAATACTCGACCAGGTTCCCGTAAGCGAAGCCCACCAGGGCTTGCGGATGGACCTCCTTGTTGCTTATTTGCAGGTTGATCAGCTTCCCCAGCGACAGGTCCAGCAGGTCCACCCAGATGCGGTTGCCGCCCTCGGCTAAGTGTGTCCCCATGATCCCGGGCAGGATATAAACAACCGGCTGCGGGATGTTGGAGCGTTTCTGGTACGAGCGCGCCGTGATCTCCACATCCGGGATGGCTCTGACGTAGGCTTCCTGGATCGGTCTGAAACCCTGTGCGCTCAGGGT
>JBAVJG010000201.1:0-3248 GCA_049687655.1 Anaerolineales bacterium
GTGTGGCATGGGAGCGAGAAGTTCAACTGCGTGGCCGATGTTGAGCTCTTCGATCCACTGCAATGCTTGCGTTTCACCTGCCATCGAAGAGCACAAGAAGCGCGCATTTGGGATCTCTTTTAACACCAACGGAATGGCTTTGAAAAAAACATCATTTCGCACATAAGCGCGGAATCCGCGCGGATTGATGACCACTGGTTCTTCCACCATTTTTCCGGGCGGGAAGAAAATGTCTGAGCGGATACCACCGTTCCCCGGGGTGACCAGCGTTGGTCGTTTGACAGGGAAGCCCCACTCCTGTGCCAGGCGGATGTCGCGCTGGCAATCGGCGTGCAGGGCGTTGGTAACTTGCATCGTCCAGCGTGTATAGTAGCGCATCAGCCTTGTGGAGGGAGCGTGCAGGGTGAAGTCGTTGCCCCACACCGAGACCAGCAATGGGATGCCCTTGTATGCGTCCGCAGCCAGCATGCCTTCGTAAGGGATGCGCATGGCGTGGACCAGGTCAGGTTGCACGCGTTCGATCACCGTCCGTAGTTTTTTGGAGGAGCGGGTGATGGTCAGCGGGCCGAAATAATGCCGGATAGCGGTACGCAGTTTCAAGGCTCGTGCTGAGCCGAGTCGCATCGTCCCCGAAGAGGGAAGCATTTGGGAAGAAGCGGGTCGAGATGTTGATGGAGCAGGAGGCCGCTTGATCCCGCTGAAAGCGACGGGGGTGATGTCCAGTCCAGCCAGGTCCAATTCGGGTTGGCAGGCAAAAGTGGATGCCAGGTGTACCTCATCCCCGCGTTCAACAAAGTATCGTATCCAATTGATGGCAATCGGGGAGCGGCCGTCAGCCACGAAAAGCAGTCGCATGCGGGCATTATGCCACATTTACTAAATTGCAACCTAACAAGTATGTCATTGCTGGATGCGGAGAGCCGTAGTATATTATGCACAGGAGAGCAAGCATGAGCAAAGGGCATATTTTGGTCGTGGAAGACAACCTGGATAATTACGAACTCGTGCGCACCATTCTGGAGCTTGCAGACTACGATACATTTCTGGCTGTCAACGGACGGGACGGAGTTACTGCGGCGCGTAAGCAAAAACCGGATTTGATCCTGATGGACATGTCGCTGCCCGAAATGGATGGCTGGCACGCAACCAAACTCATTCGGCAAGACCCGGAGACCGCACACATCCCCATGATCGCGCTGACAGTCCATACGTTGCCCGTAGATCGAAAACGGGCTCTGGATGCTGGAGTAAATGCCTATCTCTCGAAGCCTTACGATGCGGGTCAGTTGATCCGCTTGGTAGAAAGCACATTAAAGAATTCCAAACAAAATAAGAAGAAAACCAAAAAGATTTAGCTTTAAACTAATGGTATAGTAAGTCAATCTGCTTTGTGCAGAAAAACACAATTTACATTGCGAGGTTATATATGAAACAAATTTGTGTGGTTGGTGTCGGGTATGTCGGTCTTGTGACTGGCGCCTGCTTCGCCGACCTGGGAAACCGCGTCATTGCTCTGGACGTAGATGAAGAGCGCATCGAAAACTTGAAAAAAGGCATCATGCCTATCTATGAGCCAGGGCTTGAAGAACTGGTTGAACGCAACGTCAAGGCCGGGCGGCTAACTTTTACGACTTCCTACCCGGAAGCCGTAGATGGAACCGAATTTGCCTTCATCGCGGTCGGAACACCCTCGGGCGTCAATGGCGAGGCAGACTTGCAATATGTTGCCTCAGCCGCAACTTCCATCGCGGAAAATATGAACGGCCCCTTGATCATCATCAACAAATCTACGGTTCCGGTCGGGACCGGGGACTGGGTCGCCGATATTGTAAAGAGTGCCCAGCCCGAGCCAATCGACTTCTGGGTGGTTTCGTGCCCGGAATTCCTGCGCGAGGGCTCGGCCATCCCTGATTTCATGAGTCCGCATCGCACGGTGCTCGGTTCGATGCATCCTGACGCAGCCGAGAGGGTCGCCCATCTGCATCTGCCGCTGCGCGCGCCGATCGTGATCACCGACCTGCGCACGGCTGAGATGATCAAATATGCTTCCAACGCCTTCCTGGCGACCAAAATCTCTTTCATCAATGAAGTGGCTGACATCTGTGAAGCGCTGGGTGCGGATGTGAAGGAAGTGGCTGCTGGCATGGGGTATGACAAACGCATCGGCCCGATGTTCCTGGATGCCGGGTTGGGGTGGGGCGGTTCCTGCTTCCCCAAGGATGTGCTGGCATTGGCCTACATGGCCGAGGAACAGGGACTTGATCCCAGGATTTTGAACGACGTTATGGATGTAAATTATGAGCGCCGCAAAGAAGCCGTTGCGCACATCGAGGAGTTGACAGGCGGTGTAAAGGGCAAGACAATCGGTCTGCTGGGCCTGGCATTTAAACCCAACACCGACGATATGCGCGATGCGGCTTCGATTGACATCGCCCAGGAGTTGACAGCAGCCGGCGCAAAAGTGCGCGGCTATGACCCGGTAGCAATGGACGTGGCCCGGTCACTCCTGCCCGCCGTGGAAATGTTCGATGATCCGTATACGATGTCTGATGGTTGTGATGCCCTGATGGTGATCACTGAATGGAACGAGTTCAAGCAGCTCGATCTCGAGAAAGTCAAAGGGTTGTTGAAATCACCTGTCATTTTTGACGGGCGCAATATCTATGACCCCGCAACGATGAAAGAGATGGGTTTCAAATATCGCGGTATGGGACGCGGATTCAACGGTCGGTAATCCGTATTCTATGATCGGAGTTCAGTGTTCGGCATGCAATTCGATTGCCGGACACTGAATTGTTTTCGTATGGCATCATGACGAATCCCCCTGTTTGTGACTACGACGGTTCCGATTACCAGAAATCCTTCTGGGATCAAGGCGGCCGTGAATATGAAGACCGTACTGAAGCCATCGCCCTGAAACGCTTGTTACCAAAGAATGGGCATTTTATGCTTGAACTCGGCGCTGGCGCGGGCCGCAACACGCCGCGTTATGCCGGGTACGAACGTGTGGTCTTGTTGGATTATTCCACCACACAATTGGGACAGGCACAGGAACGGTTGGGTCGATCTGAACGCTATATTTTTGTAGCGGCGGATGTGTATCGCTTACCCTTTGTGGACGGCCTGTTCGATGGCGCGACCATGATCCGCACGCTGCATCACATGGCGGATGCGCCCAAGGCGCTCGAGCAAGTACACAAGGCTCTGAGCCCCGGTGCTACATTTATTCTTGAATTTGCCAGCAAACT
>JBAVJG010000202.1:0-9528 GCA_049687655.1 Anaerolineales bacterium
ATCCAGGTCCGCATATTTGTCGAATTCATCCTGGGCATCGTTCAAATCTTCCTGCGCATCTTTGACATCTGCTTCGCGATCTTCGATACGGTCTTCGATGTTATCGACATTCAGGTCTTCCCAATCACGCTGGGCCTCTGCACGCACCACTTGCGCGTCCATGTAAGCCTGCCAGGCGTCCGCGCGACCCAACCCCTCGGTGCGGAGGAACTCATCGTAGGCCTGTTGGGCGGTGGTCAACTCAAGCTGCGACGTTGCTAACGCGGCCTCAGCCTGTTCCCGGTCTGCGAGACGGACAAGCACGTCCCCTTCGCGCACCATATCCCCCTCTTCGACCAGGATCTCGGTCACTTTCCCGCGTACCGTGAAGGAGAGTGTTAGATCGTCCTCCGGGACGAGGTGTCCCTCCGCGATGACGGCCTCGACAGGCAAAAGAGCGGGTGGAGGCGTGGGGGTATCTTCCTGTCCACCGCATGCGGTCAGGAGGAGAGCTGGGATAACCAGCAATAGAATCAATTTAGTCCATTTCATTGTTACCTCTTCTATTTATCCGCTACTCCCCGCAAATAGGCATTAATATTTTCCCATTCGCGAAGAGTAGCGTAGATTAGCGGATAAAACTACTCGTAAGCCAGTACTTCGCGGATAGTCAGACGCGCCGCGTTGCGGGCTGGCAGAATACTTGCAAGGGTAGATAAAACCAATACCAGTGCAATCCATATTCCATACCCCATCAATGTAAAGACGACCTTGATCGGGGTTTCAAAAATAGTCACACTGATAATCGTTGAAAGCAAGTATGTGAACGGGAAAGACAGAACCACCGCCAGTGCAAACGAGATCAGGCCAATCACCATACCTTCTGCGATGACTGTTCGCATGATTACACTGTCATTTGCACCGATCGAGCGCATGATGCCGATCTCGCGCGTGCGCTCGAGCACGTTCATGCTCATGGTACCAGCCAGCCCCATACTACCTACTGAAGCCGTCAACAAAGCCATGATAAGCAGGAAGGTTACCAGAATATCGAGGCTTTCAAGCGCGGTATCCAGGGATGCCAGCCCGGCCTCGGCCTTACGTACTTTGAAGCCATTATCACGCAAGTAATTGTCGAGATAGTCGGCCATCGTATCCTGATAGGTTCGGTCGTGGCCAGCCGTCACAACACGATACGAATAAGAGCGGTTACTCTGGTTGTTCATGCGGGAGATGTACTCAAAGGGCGCATATCCGAGGGTACCCTGCTGTCCGATGAACTTAAAAATACCGACCACCTGCCAGTCCTCTTCCTGCCCGTTGACCTTAAGGTGCAAATAGTCGCCTGCCTTCAAATTCGGAAATTCCGTCAATATGGATTCGCTGACGGTTAGCCTGCGTACGTCATCCGGACGCAGCCAGCGGCCTTTCACAAGAATAGGTTTGACCAATGCGCTTTCAGCAGGCGGCGCCAGTAACGAGATATTATCGGCTACTGTGCCATCCGGCAGCAGCGCTTCCACAGATGCGTATTGCCAACCCTCCACATACTCCACCCCATCTACCTGCATCAAGTATTGTTCCACCTCGCGCAGTCGATAGGCCTCGTCAAAATCTACGGTCACATCCGCCCTGAAGTACTGTCCGATAGAGCCCATATAGTCGTACAGGGAAACACGCACGTTGAAAACTGCGATAAAAATCGCGCCACCCATTGTCAGGGTGAACAATGTCAACATCAGGCGTCCGCGGCGACGGAAAGTGTTGCGCAGGGAGATCAACAGTGGCCGTGGGATGTGGATACCGCGCCGCGCCAGCGCGTTCGTGATACGAGTCTGGAGTCGCTCCCAACGTGACTCTTCCTGCGGATTCGTAGCCCCTTCGGCCTGCTTCTCGTCCATTGTCAAATCCCCGCTGATAGCGCGTAGCACCGTGACACGGGAACCGTTGATGACCGGAGCCAGACCTGCCACGATCGGCACCAGCAGTCCCACCACAATCTGGATAACGAAAGCTATCGGCACGATGCGATAACCCAACAAACTAAAGCTCATCTTGTCGGCAATAAAAGCCGATAGGGCATAAGCACCCTGTCCGCCTAACGGAACTGCGATCAATAAGGCTAATATCCCAAAGACAAGAATCAACACCAGGTACATGCCAAGTACCTGACGGTTACGCCCACCTACCAGCTTGATCACGCCGATATGACGCATGTGCTGGTTGAGCAACGCACTTAATGTATTCGCAATCAGCGAACTGGACAGGAAAACAATCAACACGCCCAACGCCATCAAAATACCTAATACGGCGTTGATGATCGCAGTCATTGGATGTTCATGCGTCTTCGAGAAGTTAGTACGGTTTACAACATAATCGATTTTTTCAATCCGATCTTTCAAGTCTGACCCCACAGCACGGATATGTTCTATGTCATCTTTGTTTTCGGATACAGTTGCAAATACGCGATTATATAATTTTGGTTGATTAATCGTTTGCAAAGTATCCGTCGTAACATATGCAAACGGCGGGGCCAGAAAATCATCCGCGCCGGTGGTTGGATCCTGGACAATTCCTACCACAGGTAATGATTTAGTCGTGCCGTCTGGCAACTCGAACATCAATTTTTGCCCGATCTGAACATCCAAATCGTCAAGCACTTCACGTTCCAGAACCACTTCATCCTTGTCGGGTTTGGACAGGCCATTGATTGGGTTAAGCAGATTGACCTTATTTTCATCGAAGTCATCCACCGCGATGATGTCCAGCGTGGTCCATTGCTCGCTATCCATCTCGCGGACGCGCATGTTGATAACACGGCGTCCTTCCGCATCTTCGATGCCGCGTGTGTTGCGGATGGTGGTAAGCATAGCATCATCGAAATCGTCCATGCGGAATTCTATGTTGGCCGGGTTGTTAGCCGCATAGGTAACGCTCATGTCATTGGAAATGATGACATACGTGCCGGCGATCACACCAATAGAAAAGACACCCACAGCGATGGATAACACTACCAACAGCGTGCGGCCTTTATTTTCAAAAAGATCAAGAAATACTTTACGCCATCGAGGTTTCATAATTTTTTCTTGTCATTGCGAGGAGCCGCTAGTCGAGTAGGTCGAGTGTTCTTCTCGGCCGTATCGAGACCGAGGCGACGAAGCAATCTCCTCATCAGGGGAGATCGCCACGCTCCCTCCGGTCGCTCGCGATGACACTAAATCTCTATCCAAACAACTTCCATTTCTTCCTACGGTCAACAGCCTTATGTTCCTTCAAACGCTCCTGGACCACATTGGAAATGGCTTCCTGAGTCAACGGGGACTCGTCCAGCATCTGGTTGAAATCCGCGCGAGCGAGCGCCAGCAGTTCTATAGGGCCTTCCGCCGCAGCACGCACATTTGCAATCGACTTGCCTCCGCGCAACAGTTCGATTTCGCCAAAGAAATCGCCTGCATCCAGGCGCGCCAACAACGTGTCTTCGCGGCTCTTTCCCTGCAGGACAACATCCACTTCCCCTTTTTCGATCATAAAGAAATAATCTACACGTTCATCGCGGCGAATAATGTTCTCGCCCGGTTGGTAAACACGCCGTTCAAGTTTTTGAGTTATGTCTAGCATCTGGGGATGCGTTAACAATGGTAAAGCGTCTGCCACAATCTCATTGATCAAAATGCCATCCGAGATTGTCACGGTGCGGGAAGCACGGGACGTCATCGACGGATCGTGCGTCACCATCACGATGGTTTTACCGTTATCCACCAATTCCTCAAACAAGTCAATGATCGCTTCGGCAGCACGAGAATCGAGATTGCCGGTCGGCTCGTCGGCCACTATTAATGGTGGGTCCGTCGCCAGCGCACGTGCAATGGCTGCCGCTTGCTGTTGCCCGGTCGAAACAGCCAAAGGCAGTGTATGAGCTTGATTTTCCAGGCCGACCATTTCTAATAAACCCATAGCCTTTTTAGGGCGCTCATCGAAATCGTACATGCCCACATAGTCCATGGGCAGCATGACGTTTTCAAGCAGCGTCAGCATCGGCAGCAGTTGGAAGAACTGGAACACGATCCCCAGATTTTTGCCTCGCCACAGCGAACGCTGGCTCTCGGTCATCTTGTAAATATCTGTGCCGCCGATCACTACCTGCCCGTCCGTCGGATGGTCGATGCCTGTGATCATGTTCAACAGCGTCGATTTGCCTGAACCGGATTTGCCAACGACTGCGGCAAACTCTCCGCGTTTGATAGTCAGATCAATGCCTTTTAATACAACGAACTCACCGGCTGCGTTCTTGAATGTTTTGACCACGTCGCGCATTTGGATTAGTTCATTCGCTGACGTTTGGGGAGCGGTGGGCGTGACTTGAGTTGTTACCATAGCCACCGCCGCTTCTTTCTATCCTTTTCGCCTGACTCCGGTTCAGAAGTGGATACTTCATCTTCAACGGGATCAGCCACCTCTCCGTCAGCGATGCGCAGAATGCGACTGAAACGCGGCGCGATGGACTTGTCGTGCGTTACCATAATGATGGTCTTGCCTTGTTCGTCCACTAGTTGCTCAAAGAGTTCGAAAATGTGATCGGACGTGACCGAATCCAGACTACCGGTGGGCTCGTCCGCAATCAGAATGGGCGGATCATTCGCCAGCGCGCGCGCGATTGCCACACGTTGCTGCTGTCCACCCGAAATGAACGAGGGCAGTTTATAAGCATGTTCTTCCAGTTCAACCATTTCGAGCAGTTCCAGCGCGCGTTCCTTACTCCTGCGCGGATGGTACAGGCCGCATAAATCCATCGGTAAAGTAACATTTTCGATCAGGGATAGCATTGGCAATAACTGAAACGATTGGTAGACAATTCCCATCGTCTGACCGCGCCAGAGAGCGAGTTCATCTTCATCCAATTGATGGACGCGTTTTTCCGACCCGTTCGTACGCACAACCACTTCGCCCGTAGTGATATCGTCCACTCCGGTGATCATGTTAAGCAACGTGGATTTACCAGCCCCGGATTTACCGATGATGCCCAGGAATTCGCCCTTCTGCACCTGCGCGTTGATGCCCTTTAATGCGGTAAAATCCCCGGCTGCCGTCGAATAGACTTTTATCACGTCGTGCAGGTCGATCAGAGGAGGTGCAGAAATAATGGTAGAAGTATTTACTTGTAACGGCGTCTCACGAGAGGTGGTCACAGCATCCTCAAATATTGTTTGTTTTTTTCGCGATTTCAAGTCGCAAATGTTTGGAACATCAATTATAATAGACTTTGTTCAATAATAGACTTTGTCTATTATAATTAGGTATCCTTTTTTGTCAACATGGAAAAAAGAATTCTATCAAAACTCATATATTATGCAAAAGAAAAACAAGACAGACCGTCGCATTCAACGCACAAGGCAAGCCTTGCGAAAAGCGCTTATGGAATTGATCGGGGAAAAGGGCTACGATACCATTTCCGTAGAGGAGATCACCCAACGCGCCAATCTGGGCAGGGCAACGTTCTATCTACACTACAAAGACAAGGAGGACCTGCTGGTGGATGAATTCAGCGAACTGGCCAATGAACGCGCGCACACGCTTTCGGAAATCCCCTTTTCAGCCTGGCTTCCGGATTATGAAAATCAAGAGCATACAATTGAAAACAGGCCTACTGAACCTTTTCTGATGGTCTTCCAACATGTAGCCAATCACGCCGACATCTATCGCATCCTGCTACAGAACGAAAAATCAGACCGCATCCTCGAACGTATCCGAAAAATCGTTGCCCAGTCCATTACCGAATTTATGCAGAAAAAAATCGAGAATGACCCTATTCCTATTCTCTTTGAAGTGCCCATCGAACTTTTGGCCGCTTATTTCAGCGGGGCATTATTAAGTTGTGTGGATTGGTGGTTAGAGCAGGGAGCATCCTATTCACCGGAAGAGATGACGCGCATGTTCCAGCGTCTTTTCTTTCCGGGCGCGCGGAAGATATTGGGGGTTTCAAATTCTGAATCAACTAAATAATCATAAGCTAAGTCAGGAAATCATTTTTATACGTACAAACATACGTTCTTTCCCCAACCGGGCCGCATCTTCGCGATGTGGCTTTCCGTTTTCCACACGCACACCCAGACCTTTTGCTGACATTGGGATATGGCGGACATACTCGATCACCTGTGCTGTTACTGCCTCTTCATCCAAAATAGCCTCAGCAAAGCCACTTACATCCTTGCCACGGATATGCATTTCCACCTCCGCGCCATCCTGCACGTTGCGCCACCAGGTACGGTCACGGCTGGAGAGTATCCACAAAGTATCCTCATCACGATAAAAGCCGACCGGTGTGGTGTACTTCTTCCCGGTCTTGCGGCCCGTAACAGTGATCAGCATCGTATCCCCCATGAAAATATACAGCGGAGTGTGCAAAAAAAATTTTACAAAGTCGTTGCCGCTCATATTTATTTCCAAGAGACACTAAAGGTCTTCGAAGACCTTTAGTGTCTAGAATATTCCATACACCTGATCAGGCCCCAGAATAGCAGGCATGCGCGCTCTCAGCGCCGTCCGCGCTTCGTAGCACAGGTGGCAGGCATCAGCGTAGTCTGAAATGTGCGGCAGACCGTATTCCGTCACCAACGCGACCGGGCCACCGTTCATCAACGGTCCACAAACTGGATGCGCGTCCGCATCGTATTCGGCGCAAATTTCGGTCAGCGGTTTCTCGAACAGATTGCCAATCGAAATTCCCTGGCAGAGATGCAGGTTACCTAACGGATCAAGGTGCACGCGTCCGGGATCGCGCAAATCTTCGTGCGGGCACTCGGTGAATGTCTCCCAGGGATGCTTGGTCGCGCGCGGGACCAGTTTTTCGGTGGCCCGCCCACGGAACATGACCCCCGCATCCGACTCGATCTGCCCCTGACTACTGGGGGCGTCCGTGTCTTCCGGCTGCGCCACACTGATTGTCCCAACGGGGATACCGAGTTGCTCCGCCGCCTCTACTGCATTTTGAGCCTGGTACAGCATCTCTTCACTGTAATGGAAGATGTCACAACTAACAGACAGGTCATCGAGTTTCCCGGCCAGTGGTTTGAGCCAAATTAACGCATCTTCCTTCGTATGCGCCCAGTATCCGTTGGAGACGACCCCGACGCTGAAACCCATTTCGTAAGCCATCTCGACCCCGTGTATGAGCAAGACATAGTACAAAAACGGCTCACCACCTTCGAAGTATATCGACTCAACACCTGCAGCTCTGGCCTGTTCCAAAATAACCTTGATCTGCTCCAATGTGAGCGTGCCCGTCTGCCAGGGACTGCCCCATACAAAGCAATGATCGCACTCGAACGTGCATTGGTAGGTCAACAATATGTGAATTCCGTCCAGTTTCATGTCAGTCTCCATGGCTCATATCCAGTATAGCGAAAATCCAGGTGCAAATCACGTATCGAAAATCACCTTCAAGGCTATAATAAATCAGGAGGCCCTATGTCTAACGTCTATGAATCTAAACACCCGCTGGTTGCCCACAAACTCAGCCGCATGCGGGACAAGAACACCAATCCCAAGAAATTCCGCGAGTTCGTGCGTGAGATCTCTGCCCTGCTGACTTACGAAGCCACCGCCGATTTGCAAACGGTCCCTCGTGAACTAGAGACACCGCTCGCAAAAATAACCGGGCAGGAACTTCAGGAAAAGATCGGACTTGTCCCCATCCTGCGTGCGGGATTAGGAATGGTGGAGGGTGTCTGGGAGTTGATGCCGAGCGCAGAAGTCTGGCACATCGGACTCTATCGGGACGAACAAACGCTACGACCGGTGGAATACTACAACAAACTGCCGCTCGAGCCGACCGTCTCTGTCTGCCTCATTCTGGACCCGATGCTTGCTACCGGGGGTTCGGCCACCGCCACTGCTGACGTGTTGAAGCGCTGGGGTGTCAAGAAGATCAAATTCGTCGGGCTGATCGCCGCGCCGGAAGGCATCAAGGCCATGCAAGAGGCCCATCCCGACATCGACATATACCTGGCCGCGATTGACGATCATTTGAACGAACACGCTTACATTGTCCCCGGTCTGGGCGACGCAGGAGACAGACAGTTTGGCACCGGATAGCGATGGCTTCAGAATTTAGCAACGACCTCGAATGCCCGCATTGTGGCGCGACTTTCCATTATGAGTTAACCCGCTGCCCGAACTGCGGCGTCAACATCTATTTTCCGGAGGATGAAGAAGATGGGGAATTAAACAAATCATTCTCAGGGTTTGTCGATTCCTTTCGTTTCCCGCTTGGTATCTTGGCCGGGTGGACTGCGGCCATCGTGCTGAGTTTGTCTTTATACCTCCCCATCCGTTTTGCGTTCACTATGCCACAATCCGGGTATATTGTTTATTCCATCCTGACTGCGTGCATTGGGGTGGGCGCTTTCGCAGGTGGCTTTTTCGCCGTCAGAACTGCAAAAGAAAAAGTAATCCTGAGTACTCTTCTGGTTGGGCTGGTGGGTATCGGCACTTCCATCCTAATCTTATTGCGTGAATGGAAGACCTTATTTCCCTTTCCAAGTGTAAGCCTGGGGTGGCTCGCCATCCTTGCTGCCAGTTTCGCAGGCGCAAAGGCTGCTGAGAGGATGCTGCAAAAAACGACCGTTGAAACATTATTTGTCGTACGCCCGACCGAAGAGAACCTGTATCAAGCCCTATTTATCAAAGCTGGATACGATCACAATGTTGCCAAACGTCTGATCGAATACGAGCGCCAAAGAGCGCCACAGGCCACCCGCTCGGAATTAATCCGCAATGCCATCCAGCGATGGGATCGGGACAACCGCACAGGAGGCAGGTTCAATTGAGGAACTATGAATGCGATTGCTGAGTTTACAATCATTCCCATTGGCGTAGGCGTTTCATTGTCGAAGTATGTTACTGTCTGCGAGAAGATTCTGGAAGAATCTGGTTTGTCGTACGAACTGCACGCCAACGGCACCAACCTGGAAGGTAAATGGGACGAGGTGATGGACGCCATCAAAACCTGCCACGAGAGATTACATGAGATGGGTGTGCCACGCATTGCAACCCAGATCAAGATCGGCACACGCACTGACCGGGCGCAGAAGATGACTGAGAAAATAGCCAGTGTGCGTGAGAAATTTGAAAATAATATTGTCATTGGGCGGGGGCTCTGAGTGCAGCGAAGGGCTGTAGTCAAATTGCGTTCTTCAACGCTGTTCGTACTGAGAGCACGTCAGCGCGAGACGGATAGCTCAGCACGACTCGACCTTCTGCTCAGAGAGAATAACAACTATGTGGAAACTGATCTTTTTAATGCTTGCCACAGGCCTGCTCATCTACATCTCCCGAGCCTCACTGCGCCAACCTAATTCACATGGCTTCTACCGCTTCTTCGCCTGGGAGAGTATCCTGGTGTTGTTCCTGTTCAACGTTGAGAAGTGGTTCATCGACCCATTCTCCTGGCATCAAATAATCGCATGGATGTTGCTTTTGGCCTGTCTCGTACCGCTGATCCTTGGTGTGCGATCCTTGCGTGTGCGCGGCAAACCAACCCAAGAACGCCCA
>JBAVJG010000203.1:0-9328 GCA_049687655.1 Anaerolineales bacterium
CTAGCGCGTCGCCTGTAGGCGTTCTACGCTTTCAAAGCAGCATTGCCAAGATGGATCAGATCACCATCAACGCAACATTGGCTCCATTACCGGAAAACACGCAATATGAGGCCTGGATGATCGACGACGCGCACGAGCAAAGCCGCAGCCTGGGGGTCCTGGAGCAAGGTGCAGGTAATCAGTTCAGCCTGACCTTTATCGAGCCACAGAGCCAGAATCTTATAGCAATATACAACCGCATGGAAATCACGCTCGAGCCCAGCCCGGATGACAATCCTAATTCTTCCCGGGAGATCGTTTACTCCGGGTCACTGCCTCCCGGGTCATTGGAGCATATCCGCCACCTCATGGTTGGCACCGAGGAAACTCCCGGGCAGGGTGCTATGGCTGTGGGTCTGGTCAAAAACATTACCCTCATCAACCAGGCCGCTGAGGCCATGTTGGGGGCTTTTAACGCAGAAGATAGCACAGGCGTGCGTTCGAACGCCGAGGCCATCGTCAATCTCATCGTCGGCAAAGAGGATCTCGATTTTTATAACGATTGGGATTCCGATGGATCGATCAATGACCCCGGTGACGGTTACGGGCTGCTCATCAATGGCGGTCAGGCAGGGTATCTGGATGGCATGATCCATCACGCCAGTTATTCTGCAGATGCCCCCGGCGCAACCAGCGATATCCAAATGCACGCCTCACATGTCGAGATCTGCACGCAAAATCTTGAAACCTGGGCACCCGAGTTAAGGGATCTGGCCCTGAATATCGCACGCGCTTCTGAAAGCCAGGATGTGGAGGCTGATCTTCGGGAAGCCATCACCCTTGCAAGCCAGATGCTGGATGGCATTGACATTGATGGGAGTGAATCAGTAGATCCCATCCCAGGGGAAGGTGGCGCAATAACTGCTTTCATCCATGCGGGCTATATGTCAGATATGCCAATATATCAGGGGGAAGGTCAGGTATCGTCACATTAGCAAAGTGCAAACGCGACGATTACAGAGACGGGCGGCTTACGCCCGTCTCTTTGGTTAATCAAATCCCTATCATTCCAACACTTGTGGTGTGCGCATAGAGTATCTCCACTCTTGGAAAGCAAACTCCCAATAACGGTTGACACTCTCAATATCTTCCCGGGAAATCTGGTATGAATTCTTTTGATAATTTTCCTGTGATTTCAAATAGCGACGAATACGCCCTCGTACCCTGGCGTAAGGCCAGAAATTCAGTCTGTTGTAAATGCGACGCATCACGGGCAGGGGCCTTTCATCCAACTCTTTGTAGCTGATTTCAACTAAATTTTGAGGCGGGATCAACGACCTGTCATTCAAGTAGTGTCGCATCAAATCTCTGTAGAAGGTCAGGATATTGGCGTCGATTTCCTCGTTACTGATCTCTTGCAATTGCGAATACGGTAACATTTTATTGTACAGATTGCGGGTCGAGAGAAAGACTTGGTAAGGGTCCCGGTGCAGGAAAATGAACTTCGCATTCGGGAAAAGTTCCAACAGGATCGGGATTCTTCCGGTGTTGGGAGGATTCTTGATGACCAGCCGGCGTCCGTGCATATTGAGAGTCGCCATCTTGATCACCTGCATATAATTCTCTTTCCAGGCTTCGAGCACTTCCGAAGAGACATCCTTGAAAATAGCATAGTGATCGAAATATTGTTTGGCGTTTTTGGGGAAGCTCCACAGGTGGTTGAGCGAGTATGGAGAGACATTTCCCAGCGCCAACTCCTCTTCCTGAGGGCTGTCAATCGACCAGGACATATTATCCATCAAGCGATTCTCCGGCGTATTCATGCGAAGGAGAGCCTTGAAAGATTTGCTGGCAACGTAAAATAAATCTGGCGCGATAACCTGCAAGGCTGAAATGTAACCAAATCTACGATCCTGGCATAACAGGTTGTGCAGATGGGTCGTGCCGCTACGCCAGTGCCCCAGGATGAAAATCGGGTCACGCCTGATCTTTACGCTTTCAAAGGTGTGCTGGTACCGCAAGCGTTGATATACGCGTACCGGGCCGAACAATAAACTGACCATGGATACATAGATTGCACGGCCTAAATATCTTGAGTCAATGTGTTTATTTTCTTTGAGCAAGCGGATCCAATTTTTAAATGATCCCAATGCCAATGGTTGCATTAAATAGTTCTTCAGCGCCAGTTTACGGATAAATCTCTGCTCAAACATAGTCCATCCTTCCCTGCTAACTTTCCACAGGTAGAAATCTCAACGCCATATTGTATCGGATTTCAAAACAAAAAGAGATGGGGGATTACCCCATCCCTGTTGAATACCTTTGAGAACGTTTACCACCAACCGCTTATACGACGTGCCTGCCCCACCAGTTCGACAAACTCGCGCATAGCTTCGTCGCGATAAAGGTATTCGTTGAGCCATTGTGCTTCTTCATAGACGGCATCCAGGTCACTATGCTGAGCCCAATAGCTATCACGCAGGATCTCGGCATATTCAGCCACCACCACCGCGCGCTGGAAGTAGGGATCGGCATCGTGGAATTCCCTGTCCAGATCGCTGACGTAAAAATCCTTCGATATTTCAACCACCTGACGCGTATCCGGGTCTTCCCAGCGCATGTAGACGGTTGCAATTTGTCCATAGGCCTCGGGATAGAGCTTCAACTCGTACAGGGCCGTGACCGAGTGACCAGCCCCGATCTCACCGGCATCCACCCGGTTATCACGGAAATCTTCATCAGCCACATCCCGGTTCTCGAACCCGACCAGGCGATAGCGCGAGACTACTTCGGGATTGAAATCTACTTGCACTTTAGCATCCATGGCAATGGTCTGCAGGGTGCTGGTCAGGTCGTCTACGAACAGGCGTTTGGCTTCACCCAGATCATCCACGTAGGCGTAAAAGCCATCGCCGTTGTCGGCCAGTTGCTCCATGAGTGTGTCGTTGTAATTGTCCATACCAAAGCCGAAGGTCGCCAGGGTGACGCCTTCCTCGACATATCCGTGGACTTCACCCAGGATGGCATCCGCTTCGGTCCGGCCGACGTTTGCCACCCCGTCCGAGCACAGGATGACGCGATTAACGGAATCCGGTTCATAGGCGTGCATAGCCATCTTGTAACCCAGGCGCAGACCGGCTTCGGCGTTGGTCGCGCCCTCGGTGCGCAGACTGTAGATCGCGCGCAGGATGCGTCCCTTGCGGGAAGCAGGCGTCGGGTCCAGTAAGACGCGTGCCTCTGATCCGTAGACCACGATCCCGACCCGATCCGACGGTCGCAACCCCTCGACCAGCAGTTCCAGCGAACGCTTGACCAGTCCCAGGCGGTTGTCCATATCCATCGAACCGGAAATGTCGATCACGAATGTCAGGGAGACATCCTTGCGTTCGCGCTCGGAGACATCATAACCCTGGAGGCCAATGCGCAGCATCTGATAGCGCTCGGTCTCCGAGAAGGGCGTGGGCGCGCCATCGACGTAGATGCCAAAGGCCTGATGTGCGGGCGGAGATGCATAGCCCTGCTCAAAGTAGTTGACATACTCCTCCACACGGACAGACTCTTCCGGCGGCAAGTAACCATCATTGATGTAGTTGCGCATGACAGTATACGATCCGGTATCAACGTCCAGCGCAAAGGTGGAAAGGTGATCGTCTTCGGTATCGATGATGGGATTGACCCCATAATCATCGAAGAACATGTCGTAAGGCTCGTTTCCTTCAGGATAATCGGATTTTCCGGGAGCCAGCGGTTGAGATTGTGAATAGGATTCATCGCGACCAGCATATGCCGGTGCTTGTTCTTGTTGCATCTCCGGTTCTCCCGCATAGAAAGGCTCTGCGGGTGCGGCGGGTTCTTCAGGTGCAGCGGGTTCGAAGCGTGCAGTCGGAGCGACGGGTTTTTCTGTTGTGGCTGCACCTCCACAGGCGCTGGCGAACAGTAATATGACCAGAATTCCCAAGATCAGGGGGGGTTGTTTGGTGTGCATCTTTCTTCTCCTTCTGTAACAAAGTTCATGAGCAGTTGCACTGCGAACGGATGCAGTTGTACTGCATCCTAATCAATTACTGCAGGCGGCGTTCCTACAGCACTAAGGATTCAGATACTCCATTAGCCCTCCTTTCATGGGACGGTTTCGTACAAACGATGGCTTTAGTTCTTGGACGTAAACCTGCATTGATAAGTTCCCCCCGAAAGAAATGACCCTCACAAAATGTTGTTGTAAAATTCAGGTTCATGATAACGATCCGTCCTATCCATGAAGATGAAATCCCGGCTGCGAAACGCGTTATTTTGACTGTGGCCTATAACATTTTCGGATTTGAAGGCACGCTGGAAGAATGCATCCGTTACTATGAAGCAATGGGGGAGTTAATAGATATGGATAAAGTGCGTTCCCATTACTTCGAGGCCGGGGGCACGTTTCTGGTTGTCGTAAACGGCGAACGGGTTATCGGGTCCGGTGCGCTGCGGAAAATGGAAGATGAAACTGCCGAACTCAAGCGCATGTGGCTGCTGGAGGCCTACCATGGACAGGGCATCGGCTATCGTCTCATCACCCAATTGATCGACTTCGCCCGTAAAAATGGATATATACGCATCTGCTTGCAAACCAGTCCTGAACAAGTCCGAGCATTAGATTTTTATCGAAAAGTCGGCTTTTATAAAATCCCCTGCTACAATGATAAACTCAACGAAATCTCAATGGAATTGAGAATATCGCAATAACGTCAAATAGAATGAAGGTTCTTTGGGAATTTCCGCCGTTCGCTGCGCGAAGACGCAGTGGTAGATATCCAAATCTGGACATTTTCACGGAGAATCCTACAGAGCCAGAATGAATATATTATTTTTCCCTTTTTAATCGTGTAGAATGTTAGTATTTAAGACTATTATCACCTTTAACCTCATACACTGCACCAGGAGGATGATAGATGTTCACGACACAAAATCTTTACCAGAATGACGACAAATGGAAGAATACAAAGCTGGGTCACTCCAGCGAGACCATCGGAGGCTGGGGCTGCCTGTTGACTTCGGTCACCATGATGTTAAACGGCATGGACTACAGTGAAACCCCCGAAACCGTCAACGAGAAAATGAAGTCAATTGGTGGTTTTCAGGGGGCTTTCTTCATCCCCAGCATGCTCCCATATGCCTTTCCCAATGTCATCTATAAAGATATGCAACCGTGTGAGAGTTCCCCTGCTCCAATCGCATTGATCGATGCAGCCGTAGCCGCCGGAAAACCGGTCATTTTACAGGTGGACTGGAACAAACAGGCCGGTATTCAAACTCACTTTGTCCTGGTCAAAGAGAAAAAGGGTAACGATTACGTGCTTTATGATCCCTATAAATACGGAGGCGATGGTCCTAGTAAGGACGTACTGCTAACCAAGCGCTACAAATACAACGGCGGAACACTCGAAACAGAGATCAGCGCCGTGTTGTGGTTCGACGGCACGATCCCGCCTTCCCCGCCCAAACCAACCAAAGTTGCTGTACCAAAGGACGCTAAAAAATTATATGTCATCGAAGACGACCTGGCTTTGCGAGCAGACCCGTCCATTAGTGGCTACCTTTGGAAGCGCATGACCGCCGGTTCCGAATTGACCAGCCTGGAAGATGCAGACGCTACGAAAGCCAAACTGGGCCAGCAAGGGCAATGGGTACAGGTTCAGGACTCGACCGGTCAGCAAGGATACACGGCTGCCTGGTATGTGTCGGATAAAAAAGACACGCAACCCGTGCCGCCTCCTGCCGTGCCCCGGCCTGCTACAACACCTTCGACATCATCTGCACCCGCTGCTACCCCAACTGCGGCCTCCGCAGCGAAAGTACCCGTCCCACCGGGAGCCATGGAACTACTGCCAACCGAAGAGGTAGCCTTCCGCACGCAGCCCGTCATTGCTGACAGCACCCTGATCCGCCGCGTTCCGCCTTCTGAAAAACTTATCAGCCTCGAGCCCATCGACCAGACCCTCAAGAAAGTCGGTGTGAAAAATGAGTGGATTAACGTCCAGGACCCGACCGGCAAGCAGGGTTTTGTCGCTGCCTGGTATGTCAAATATGCCAGCGGTTCCACAGCCCAGACTCAGCCCACTGCTCCCTCAACGGGCCCAAATGCAGAAGTTACTGTCAGGACTACGATCGAATTTGTAGCTTTGAGGAAGAAACCTGTGGTCGATCCGTCCACGTTGATCGAATACCTCCCGATCGGCACTGAACTTACCATCATAGAACCCGGTGGGGTACAAAAAATCGGTGCCAACAACCAGTGGCTGAATGTAAGAGGCAAGTTTGGCACTGAAGGATACATTGCTGCCTGGTTCGTTGCGCGATAAGTCGCTGCATTTGAAATATTGATTTTCGGAATTTATACCATTTGGAGGAACGGACATGGCTGATGAACATCAACGCACTGTACCAATTCTGAACATTGCCTGGACACGCTACGCGCAACTGGATGCGTTGTCTGAAAAACATGCCAAGCCACATTACAGATGGCGCAGGTGGATATCCATTCTGGGCGTGTCGGCGGCGTTGTTTGCTGTGATTACGCAGGTTTACTCAGATTATATGCCCGCCATTTTAAGTCTGGCGCTCAGGATTTTATTGATCGCAACGCCTATTGCGGCCTCGGTCCTGGCATCGTTTGTCAACAAGTTTTATGACGGCAATGATTGGCTGGTCTCGCGTGCTGGCGCGGAAGAAATCCTGAAAGAAATTTACATGTACCGCACATTTTTCAAAAATAAGCCCGACCGTCGCGAGTGGCTTGAAAAGCGCCTGACAAACATCCAACGCCAGGTTTATCGTGGGATGGGCGGTGAACTGGTTCTCGATAAAGCTCCGGAGAAAATTCCACCTTACTACGATCCTGATAATCCCAACAGCGACCCCGGGTTCAAGGATCTAACAGGCCCCGAATATGTAAATTATCGCCTCGAAGATCAACTTACCTGGCATATCCGAAAAGTCCAGCAATTTGAGACAGAGCGTACTCGCCTGCAGATTTACATCCTTGCTGCAGGTGGCCTCGGCGCCTTCCTGGCTGCAATGGGTGGCGCTTTCAGCATCTGGGTCGCGGTAACAGCTTCACTGGGGGCCGCACTGATCGGCTGGCAGGAACTTCGCAATCTGGATGGAACGATAAAAAATTATAGCAAGGTCATCATGGAATTGATGATCATCTATGACCACTGGAATATGTTGGAACCCGAAGAGCGCACTGATATTGAACTCTTCCAGATGGTTAAATCGACAGAGGATGTTCTCTGGAACCAAAACATCGAGTACATCAAATCCATGCAAGAAGTGCTTGCAAAAGAAACACTCGAAGAAGCCGAACTGGTCAACGATGTGCTCAGGAAAGCCAAGGAGACCGATGAAGCATTCAAAGAGCATATGCGTGACGATATTGTCAGTTATGCTGCCAAGAGCATGGATGTGGCACGTGAAACAGTCGAAGAGCATTTCGATGAAACTTTAGGCTCCCTGGCAGAAGAGGCCTCTTCGGACCTTGTTCAGCAAGAGCTGGCAGCCATCGGAGAGGCAGTCAGCGCTCGGGTGATCAAACTATCAGATTCTCTGCAACAAATTAAGGATGAGTTCGCAGATGTGGACATCGGTCGCGACACGCCCAAAGAAGTGCTCAATGACTTGCTTTCTCGCTATCCAAAAACTGATGAAGTGAAAGGATAGTCATGGCCTGGAAGAAGCTTTTTGGTACGAAAGAAACGGATATCACATCTGAGGATGCTAACCACAAAGCCGAATTGGATGAGGTTGTCGCAGTCGCCGAAGCTTCTGCAGAACGGGACGCCGATATAGCCGAGGCAGTCAGTGAAAAGATTGAACAAAGTGTAGAGCAAAGGCAAAAAGAGGCAGAAGATACTGGCGAGGAGCCAAAAACAATGGATGAAAAGATCAAAAAAGTCCTTGAAACTGCCGGTGAAGAAAAGAAGAAACTTCGTCCGGAGGTGCGCCCGCATGCCTTTGTTGTTATGCCTTTTGGCAAGAAAAAAGGCGGAGATGGCTCGCCGTACGACTTCAACTCGATTTATCAAACACTGATCAAGCCTGCTCTGGAATTAGCCGGATTCGAATCCTTCCGCGCCGATGAAGCCACCGCAAGTGGGGATATTCTGACCGATATGTTCCAGGAATTGCTGCTGGCTGACCTGGTCATCGCAGACTTGAGCATCGACAATGCCAATGCTTTTTATGAACTGGGTATCCGGCATGCCTTTCGGAAGCGCGGTGTCGTGCACATCCAGGCAGGACGTGCTTACATGCCTTTTGACGTCTTCAATGTGCGCACGCTTCCCTATCACATCACGCCCGATGGTGTTCCAGATCCGGAATTCCTGGAGAAGGACATTCAATCCATTGCCCGCTTGGCACGCGATACCTGGGCCTCTGACCGGGATGCCATTCACAGTCCCATTTTCAATTTGCTGACCGGGCTTGACGAACCCGACCAAAAGGCGCTACGTACACCCCTGGCAACTGGTTTCTGGCGTGAATACAACGAGTGGAAAAGCCGCGTTACAGTTGCACAGCGACAGAAGCGCATCGGTGATATTTTGTTGCTGACCGAAGAAATCAGCAACCCGCTCATCAAGGAAGAAGCTGTCGGGCAGGCTGGCAAGGCACTGGCAAACATGGGACGTAACGAACTGGCCCTGGCACAATATCGCCAAGGGCTTGAGATAAATCCCGATAATATCTTTTTCCGAAGGGAAGAGGCTTTCCACCTGAACCGGGTTGGGAAAGTGAATGAAGCCATTGTAAAGATTGAAGCCATTCTTGCAGATCATCCCGACGATGGGGAATCCACTGCCTATCTTGGACGTATCTACAAGGAAATGTGGGGCGATTCGTGGCGCTGGGTTGAAGATCCGGAAAAACGTTTGCAAAAAGCCTTTGATTCATATCACTGGCTGATGAAGTCATACCAGATTTATGTGCGTGGTTTCCGCACTGACCTGGACCAGTTCTATCCTGGTATCAATGCGCTAACGCTGGCGACTATCCTTGTTACCCTTGCCGACCGGTTTGATGACAAAGATGATCCTGATCCCGAAATTGTCATCATCCGTGAGGATTTGCCCGAGTTACATGGAACGCTGGAGTTTGCGCTCGAAGTCCAGGCTGCGAATCCAAATGCAGATTACTGGACCCTGGTCTCATTGGCAGAGTTGCACGCGCTGACATCCGACAGCGTGCAACGCGTCGTACGCGCCTATCGAAAAGCTTTGACCGCCTCACGCCGCAATATTTTCTTTTTAGAATCATCCATCCAGCAATTGGAGATCCTGAAATCACTCGAAATGCGTCTGGAATTCAC
>JBAVJG010000204.1:0-1999 GCA_049687655.1 Anaerolineales bacterium
AATCGCTGAAGGCTATACCAACAAGCAGATTGCAGAGATATTATCTATTTCAATTAAGACAGTACAGGCGCACCGCAACAGCCTGATGGGTAAACTGGACCTGCACGATCGCGGGGAATTGATCAAGTATGCCATTCAGAAAAAAATCATAGAGATTTAGCCGCAATGGTTTTGTAGCCTGATAGGGCACAAAAAGGCTCCTGATAAAAAAACTGGCTGACGGAAACTTCTGTCAGCCAGTTTTCTAATCGCTTGCCGATTACTTCAGATATTTTCCAAATTCGCCGTAAAGCCAGTTCAAGTCATCGGCTCTATCTACACGATAAACGCCACCAGTTCCACCACAGGCCCAATTTAAGCCATATGATGTTACCCCGGCAACTACGTTGGTATCGTACAAGAAATTGGGACCACCCGAATCACCAAAACAGGTTCCGCCCGTTGCAGTATTATTGGAGAGCAGCAGAGAGAAATCACCTGTGAATCCAGTATTGATCTGATTCAGTTTTGGATGAGCAACCATGCGGATACGGAAGGCCTGTTCCTTCCAGGAGGCCGCATCGGGAAACGCCTTCTGAAGACCGTAGCCAACTGACGTAAATGTGATGTTGGGATTACTGACCTGGGAGGATAATTCGTCCAGCATATCAAGTTCGGGCAGGGCACCGTATTCGTCCATCCTCATATTACCCTTGAGAACAACGACACCCAGGTCATAAAGGAAGAAAGCATTGGGATCATATTGCGGGTGCGTGTACGGGGTTCCGCCAATATCGCCATCATACGGATATCCGTTTTCAGGCCTGCCATTTTCCACATCAGCATCGAACCAAATTTCCACATGTGCTGCGGGCGCTTCTGTGCAGTGACCAGCGGTGAGGAAAAGTTTGGGTGAAAGCAATGTACCGCTGCAACGCCACAAGGGGTTTCCATCTGCATCCTGTGCAACCATCAGGCCAACGTAGGGATGTCCATCGCCATCCAATTCACCATCAGTGATCGCGCCGGCAATTCCAACTGTGCTGAGTATCAGAACAAGAGAAAGTACAACAGCCAATGTTATTTTTTTCATTTCTTACAGTCTCCTTTGATGCTGTGTAATATTTTATTTTTTGTGAAAGGCACATTTCCCTTTATCTATTTGCTAACCACCTCCTCTGGAAAAACAAAAAACTGCCCAAGAAAAAAACTTCGGCAGTCTGGCGGTCTGCACTCGTTTCACTCACAGACCCATGACTTTGCGCCCCGGCCTCACGACAGGTTTGCCTTTATCGAAAACGAAACAATCCTAACAATTTTGCAAGGACAATAACATGACGTAATAGCGTGCCAAAGGTTACTTTTGTAATGACAAAAGAGAGTTCACCAGCATGGTGAACTCTCTTTTTACTCGTAGGTAGCGATTACTCTATCGTAAGATCAAGATAAGTCGCTGATGCATTTACGGCTTACTGCGTTGGTAATCCACACTATCAACAAACTTACCGCTCTGGCCTTTGGCCTTGTAATCGGCCTGCCAGGATTGCGGCTCTACCTTGACGTTAATCTGCGCGGCGGCAGACAGCACATCTTCGTAGGCCAGCTTGGCGTGAGTGGCAGCGCCTGCATAATCCATGGCGTCATAGGCAGCCAGCGCCATCGCAGCATGGTTATCTGCGGATGTCAAGAGACTGCCCACCTGACCGGCTTTCGGGCTGGCGTAGATATCCGCCAGGATGGTGTTGGCCTGGTTCAAGTAGACCGAGGTCATATAGCGGTTCATATTATCGCGGTCGAACTGGCTGAAGTCCCAGTTCAGGTCGATGTAGCTCATCATAGAATTGGACTCGTCGCCAGACCAGGCGAAGTAGAATGGGCCGCCCGGTCCGAAATCGATATCCGCCTCGTAGTCGTATCCATCGTGCGGATGCGACATACCCAGATGGTGCCCGGTCTCATGGATGAAGGTGGTTGTGAAGCCATAGCCAGAGACGTCACGAATGCTGGGTGAGTCGAAGCC
>JBAVJG010000205.1:0-2930 GCA_049687655.1 Anaerolineales bacterium
CACAGGCAGGCCGACCAGTAGTTTGGGGTCGTGGCCTTCCAGGCTATGGAGAGTGGTCATGCGCTTACGTTCTGAATCGAAAGGCACTTCGGCGGCGCGCGGGAAGGATTGATCCAGCGTGTCTTTCCAGTAGCCCAACCGGGCGGCGGCCACCAGCAGCGCGCCCTCGGTGGGGTCGCCAAGTGTGCGATATTTGTCCTCGTTGAGCGGCAGCAAGGTGGCGTCGTTGCAGAGCGCCCCGCCGATGGCGCTCAGTGAGATCGAAGAAACAGTTTCGCGCGGCGGCCCGCTGGTCATATGCACGATACCGCCCCTGCGCACTTCTTCGTTCAGGTCCAGACGGTGCTCGGCCACATCCAGCAGCATGACCGTCATGCGGTTCTCGGTCAGCGTGCCGGTCTTGTCGGAGCAGATCACGGTCACCGAGCCGAGCGTCTCGACGGCGGGCAGTTTGCGGATGAGCGCCTGGCGCTTGAGCATGCGCTGCGAGCCGAGCGCCAGCGTGATGGTGACCACGGCGGGCAGGCCCTCGGGCACAATGGCGACGGCCACGGAAACGGCGGTGAGCAGCATATGGCGGACATCGTCCCCGCGCAGCACGCCGATGACGAAGATCAGCACCGCGATTCCGACTCCGACCCCGGCCAGCATCACCCCCAACTGGTCGAGTCGGCGCTGGAGCGGAGTCTGTTCCGATTCCACCTGCTGAATCAGATCGGCGATGCGACCGAGTTCGGTCTCCATGCCGGTGGCAACCACCAGCCCCCGTCCGCGCCCGCCGGTGACGACCGTGCCGAGATAGGCCATATTGCGGCGGTCGCCGAGTGTCAGCTCATCCTGGTCAATGGCCTGCGTGCGCTTGCTGACCGGCTCGGATTCGCCCGTCAGCGCGGCTTCCTGGATTTGCAAGTTGACCGATTCGAGCAAGCGCAAATCCGCCGGGATGAGATTGCCCGTCTCGAGTTGGACGACGTCGCCGGGAACCAGATCACGGGCGGAGAGTTCCGTCAATTGTCCATCCCGTATAACCTTCACCGACGGCACGGCCATCTTTTTCAGCGCTGCAATGGCCTGCTCAGCACGATATTCCTGGATAAAACCCAATATGGCAAATAGCAGCACGATCGCGAGAATGGCGATCGCGTCCTTGGTGTCACCCAATGCCCCCGCAGCAACCGCCGCTACGATCAGGATGAGAACCATCGTTTCGGTCAACTGCGCCCAGAAAATTCGCAATGGCGTGCGCCCGCCTTTTTCCACCAGTTCGTTAGGGCCGTGTTTCGAGAAGCGTGCATTTGCTTCTGTTGAAGTCAGGCCGTGTTCTTGGTTGGTGTTGAGTTCTTCTAAAACCGTATTTGTTTCTGTTCTATGCCAGTTCATAAGCAGTTCGATTTTTCTTTGAAATTAAACTATTGAGAAGTTGCAGGAGAAGCACGCAGACTGAAACGAAGGGCGAGGTACCCTACAATCCCCGAGGCTAACGAGCCCAATATAATACCCAATCTCTCGTCAAATAACAAATTGATGCCTGTTTCTTCAAATGCAAGTGAACCAATAAACAAGCTCATCGTAAATCCTACACCACACAATGCCGCCGCACCATAGAGTGAGCCCCAGGACATCCCTTGTGGGAAACTGGTGAATTTGAGCCTAATAGCGATCCAGCACAGACCGAAAATTCCCAATTGTTTCCCGACAAACAAGCCAAGCGCAATGCCAAGTGGCACACTGTGAAAGACTTCTTCAACGCCCAGGCCAACAAAACTAATCCCGGCATTGGAAAACGCGAAAATTGGAAGAATGATAAATGCAACCGCAGAATGCAGATCATGTTCCATACTCTTAAGCGGTGAATAATCAGCTTTTGTTTTCGACTTCATTGGAATGAACATCGCTAAGATCACGCCTGCCAGGGTTGCATGAACACCCGACTTTAACATTGCAACCCACATGACAATTCCTATCATTAGATACAAGCTTTTTGATTCAACATTTCGCCTGTTCATTATCGCCAGGATAGGAATACAACATGCAACAACTATTAGTGCAATGATGGAGATCTTTTCTGTATAGAAAAGTGCGATAATAATAATTGCCCCAATATCGTCAAAGATAGCCAGGGATGTGAGAAAAATCTTTATGCTGGTAGGGACCCTCGATCCTAATAAGGATAATATCCCTAGCGCAAATGCGATATCAGTCGCAGCCGGTATTGCCCAGCCTTTCATGGCCGTTGTGTCACCAGCGTTAAAATATGTATATATCAGAGCTGGCACGAGCATACCACCGATTGCACCCACACCCGGCAGGATAATGTTCCTCTTATTTGATAACTCGCCTTCGATCAGTTCCCGTTTCAACTCCAATCCAACTAGAAAGAAGAAAACTGCCATCAACCCATCGTTGATCCAAAGCAGCAAAGGCTTTGCAATCTCCAAAGTACCAATTCGAATTTCCACAGGGGTGTCAATCAGTAACGCATAAAAAGGTTCGAATGGTGAATTGGCTAAAACCAAAGCCAACACTGCAGCAAACATGAGAACAATACCACCTGATGTCTCTAGCTTTAGAAATTTTTTAATAAATGACTCTTGTGAATTGCTCATCTCTCTCCTTTACCCAACAAGGCTAAATCCAGACACACGGTATTTTTGCTTCTACACTTGCGTTGATGAAAGCGAAAATATTCATTTTTATGAACATTCCATTCTTACTATGAAAATCTATTTATGGAAAGAGCGGCCAGAATAAAGGAATCACTAGAAGCGCAACCACAACCAAAACCACATTCAGCAGCCAACCTACACGCGTAAAGTCTGCGAAACGATAACCACCCGGCCCGAAGACCAGCACATTGGATTGATGTCCAACGGGGGTTAAGAAACTGGTAGATGCACCGATCACAACCGCCAGTACAAAGCTCTGCGGAT
>JBAVJG010000206.1:0-3181 GCA_049687655.1 Anaerolineales bacterium
AAAACCATGTTATTCGCCCCGAAAGAAAAAGAAAAAGGCCAGGGTCTGGTAGAGTATGCTCTGATCCTTGTTTTGGTTGCTATCGTTGTTATTGCGGTCCTCATGCTGCTTGGCCCAATCATCGGCAACGTATTCAGCACCCTCAATAATAGTATCTCCGGCGTTTCTTCGTAAATATCAGACTGATCAAGTTTGCGAGAACAGCCCTGTTTTGAACAGGGCTGTTCTGCTTTATGAAATTTGAACTTGTGTAAAGGATGCGTTTGTAGATTACTCGGTTCTAACTAAGACCTCAACTTGCTTCTCCACCTCAAACCACATCTCTGCCCCATCCGTTATGACTTCGATCCAACCGTTGTAATCGGTTCGCAGGATAGGGTAATCCTCAATTGCATTCAAAGTTCCTTCATGCGGCAAGCCATCCGGGTCACCAGCTGCAACGCTGAGCACAATGAGTTGTGGATTCACATTCGCAACCCACTCAGGGGGATTAACTGGAGCATAACCAGAATCCGCTATCAAGAGTAAGGAAGTTGTTTTGATATCTTCGCCGAAGTTGAGTTCTTCCTGTGCGTTGAAATTTATTCCCACCGGAAGCAAAGCCCGGAAATCATTCCATTCAAGCAGCAAGACAGCTCCACGTGAATTGACATTAAGGATTTTAATTACAGCTCCATCCCCAAGGTTAAGCTCAGAGTCGGATTCCGCCTGCGTGACAGGGATGGATTGATCGATAAACCACTCATTCAAGTTGCGAGCGGAAAAAGAAGCTTCTACATTTCCGGCCCAAAGTACATTGTCTGGCGGGATACGCTCCACAACACGCGGTAAGCCGGAAAGTTGGTTTTCCTGTGTAGATACGATGATCAGCCAATCAAGACGACGGTTGAATGGCGGCAGGCGACGGCCCAACCCATCCGAAAGCAGGGACGCGCTTGGACCACCGTTGACAAGGACATGCCGGCCAGCAGGCGTCTCGATCAAAATTGCATCTGCGGAGCCGACATCCAGGAAGGTGATGTGCAAGTTTCCATCGGGAGCGGTGAAGGCGGCGCGCCAGGTCACCATGACAACCACTGTCAGGGCTGTGGCAACTGTAATCGTGGGAATTGTGGGAAGGTTAGTCTCTTCGCCGAAGAAGAGTCTTCTTAATTGGGGGCGGGCTAAAGTCCAGGTAAAAAGCGCCGTATAGAACAAAATAACCAGCCAGAGTGAAAAATCCCCTAGAACAATTACGCCATTTGGCAGCAGGTCAAATAACTCTACCATGCGGATGGTATAAGCGACAAAGGGCCAGGCACCGAAGGCGGCCACAGCGCCGAGCGGAAGCCAAATCAGGCTGAGAATCACTGCAAGGCCACCGACAATCATCACTGCCGGTTGAACGGGCAGGATGAAGGGATTTGCAATTAGAGAGACCAGAGAGATGCGTTTGAAATGGTAGGCCATAATAGGCAGTGTGGTCAGTTGCGCAGCCAGAGTCAGGAGAATATATTCGGATATGGGGGCAGCCACTTTTTGGGCAGTACCTGGGGATGTGTAACGCGTGATGGTGTTGACTGCCCAATTCTGAAAAGGCTCCGCATAAAGAATCAGGCCAAGGGTGGCAAAGAAGGAAAGCTGGAAGCCAACATCCCAGGGGATGTGGGGGTTAAAGATGGCCATGATAACAGCAGACAGCATCAACGCATTCAAACCATCATTACGGCGGCCCAGCAGGCGGATCAGGAGAGCTATACTGCCCATAATAGCGGCACGGACAACAGCCGCATCTGCGCCAACCAGGAAGGTGTATAGCGCAATTCCCAGAATGGCAAGAATAGAACCGCGCAATTGACCGAGCACACGGCTGAAAAGCGTGAAGAATAAACCAGCGATAATAGCAATGTTGAACCCGGAAATAGCGATGATATGAGCTGTGCCGGTATCTTTGAAGGCCTGTTGTAGATCCCGAGGCAGTCCTGTATCCACTCCCAACAAGATGCCCGCCAACAGGGATGCTTCTGGGTCAGGGAAGATCAGATAGATATTTGCCAGCGCTTTATCTTTGAAAGCATAGATCTCTTTTCTTACAGGGTTTCCACCTTCACCGGGCAGCCGGGTAACTTCGGTTTGGGACATGTATGAGTGGACGCCCTGGCGTGCAAGATAATCGCGGTAAGAGAACTCTTCATTCTCAGGTGGTGTGACCAGTTTCCCACGGATGCGAATGCGATCTCCATACTCGTAGGCTTCATTCGGAAAAACACGTGCCAGCAACTCACCCTCAACTGGCAAATCACCGGAGCCGGTATCAACAGCTTCCACGTTCAAGCGCAGGTTGGTATAGGTATCGCGATAGTCTGGAGGTTCGGCAAGTACACCAGTAACCAGTAGATCGTACTCACGGTCGTTGTACCAAGCGATGTGGAATGCGTCAATTTTTGGCTGACGGAGTTGGTAGTTCAATCCACCTAAACAGAAACTAGCTAGAGACAGGACAATGATCAAATATGTCCTGGTAGAAAGATGAAACCATTCTGCCGGTTTGCGGGGTCGAAGTGCAATCAGAAGGAAAACACCCGCCAGTATGGTCCAGATATCATAGGTGAGTGAAAGCTGGCTGGCGAAGACAATCCCGGCCAGAAAGGCGAGCGAGAGCCAGAAAAATGGCAACGTGCGTAGACGGTTCAATAATGTTTGGTCCACAGAAATCCCTACGGCGATTGTACAACGAAATGGCTGTAAATTTCAAGCAAGTATAATTCGTTCAATCTACGTTTTAAAGGAAATGCATGGCAAAGTCGAAATTGATTTTAGTTACTGGGGCAACCGGATATGTAGGTGGCAGGCTGGCTCCAAAACTGCTCGAAGCGGGCTATCGTGTCCGTTGTCTGGTTCGTGATCCGGAACGTTTGAAAGGCCGTTCGTGGCTGACATCGTCTCCGAAACGGAAGCAGGTTGAAATTGTGCGAGGCGACGCGCTGGAAAAAGAATCTGTCGTGGCGGCAATGCAGGGGGTATCCGTTGCGTATTATCTGATCCACGGTCTTCAGGGAGGCAAGGTGGATGCCCGGCGCGATATGACCGCAGCACGTAATTTTGCCGAGGCCTCTGAGGAAGCAGGTATACAGCGTATCATCTATCTGGGAGAATTGGTCAATACGACCGATTATCTCTCACCCTATCTGCGTGCCCGGCA
>JBAVJG010000207.1:0-4363 GCA_049687655.1 Anaerolineales bacterium
CCGACCTTTTTGCTGGTCGGTAACCACGACATGTCTCCCGCAGCGGGCCGCGCGCACGCTGTACAGGAGTTTGATACGCTGCAGATCCCGCATGTGCGGGTGCTGCAAAAACCGGAATTCCTGGGTGTTGACGAAGTGGGATTGCCAGTCCAAATCATCGCCATGCCCTACATCTCCCGCTCCGGCCTGATGGCCGCGCTGGAGATCAGCGGGGTGGACAGGGCCGAAATCTACAGTGAGATCGAAAAACGGCTGACAGAGCTGCTGATGGATTGGCTGGAAAACGCCGATCACAGCCTGCCCATCATCCTGACGGCGCACGCTTCCGTGCAGGGCGCAGCTTACGGCTCAGAACGGACCGTGATGCTGGGCTCAGACCTGGTGCTGCCGGCCTCGCTGGTCAAAGACAAACGCTTGGATTACGTGGCGCTGGGTCATATTCACAAACCCCAAAATTTGAACGGGCCAGGGCCGAAGGACTCAACCCCATATGCGCATCCGCCGGTTATCTACCCCGGCTCCATCGAGCGCGTGGATTTTGGCGAAGCCAAAGACGACAAATTCTTCATCATCGCGGAGGTGGAGAAGGGTCAGACGCAGGTAGAGTGGAGAAAGCTGGAAGGCGTGCGACCTTTCATCGACCGCCGGGCAGTTTTGCAGTCCGATGAGAACGTGACAGAGACTCTCATCGAGACACTACCGCCGGCGAAAGCGCTGGAAGATGCTATCGTGCGCCTGACGGTCGAATATCCGCGCGAATGGGACACCTTGATCGATGATGCAGCCTTGCGAAAACATGCGGAAGGTGCATTTGAATTCCATCTGGTGAAGCGCCCCCAGTTCGAATCGCGAATTCGCATTGCGGAAGGTCAAGTAGTGAGCAGTTTGAGTCCGCTTGACTTGTTGGACCAATATTGGCGTGCTGCGAAAGTAGATAAAACAGAAGATATCGATGCTTTGCAACAACTGGCGGGGGAAATCCTTGCAGGAGACGAAGAGAGTGAGTGAGTGACAAACGTCAATTGACTCGCTCTTTTTTGTATTGTAGACTAACACTGATCCTACATCGCGAGGTTGGCCATGTCTCCCAAAAGCACACGTTACCGCTGGTTTGTTGTCGTCATTTTCTTCTTTTTCATGCTGCTGCATCAGAGCGACAAGCTGCTGATCGGCCCGCTGACTCCCACCATCATCGAAGAATTCAATATCACCAAGACCCAGATGGGCGCTGTGCTGACCGGCGCGCTTATCGTTGGTACAGTCTTGTATCCGCTATGGGGCTACCTGTATGATCGTTTTTCGCGCTCCAAGCTGCTGGCGCTGGCCTCATTCATCTGGGGCGCAACTACCTGGCTGAGCGCCATTGTGCGCACGTATCCTGGATTTCTGGCAACACGCGCCACCACCGGCATCGACGATTCATCCTATCCCGGCCTGTATTCTCTCATCGCCGACTATTTTGGTCCCAACCTGCGCGGAAAAGTTTACGGCATCTTGCAATTGACGCAGCCGATCGGTTACCTGGTCGGCATGGTGTTGGCCCTGATGCTGGCCCCAACTCTCGGCTGGCGCAACGTCTTCTACATCACCGGTGCGCTGGGATTGGTGCTGGCCGGGCTGATCTTCTTCGGCGTCAAAGAAATGCCGCGCGGACAGGCCGAGCCAGAACTGCAAGATCTGGAGATCGGCCAGTACCGCTTCGACTGGGGGCAAGCCAGGGAAGTGTTCAAGAAGAAGACCATGTGGTTCGTCTTTTTACAAGGTTTCGCCGGGGTCTTCCCCTGGAACGTTATCACCTACTGGTTCTTCACCTATCTGGCCGAGGAACGCGGTTACGATGAGAACAGCATCCTGTTCACGATGGCGCCCATCATCCTGGTGCTGGCAGGCAGCTACTTCCTGGGCGGCTTTTTAGGCGACTGGGCATTCAAGCGCACGCTCAAAGGACGCATCCTCGTCTCCAGCGTCGGCGTGCTGATGGGCGCAATCTTCCTGTTCTTCGCCATCAATACCCCAGTGGGTGAGCGCAACACCTTCTTCATCTTGATGATCCTTACGGCCATTTTCATGCCGCTCTCGTCCCCGAACGTGATCGCGACCGTCTACGACGTGACCATGCCGGAGGTCCGCTCGACGGCGCAGGCCAGCGAGTATTTCATCGAAAACGCGGGTGCTGCCTTCGCGCCCCTGCTGGCAGGCATCATCGCGGATGCATCCAGTTTGCAAACCTCGATCCTGGTCATCTGCATCACGGCCTGGGTCCTGTGTTTCTTCTTTTACCTGGGCGCGCTGTTCTTCATCGAAGGCGATATCAAGTCGCTGCGTGCGCAGATGGCTGATCGCGCCGCCCTTGAAAGAGCAAAGCAGGCGGCGTAATTGAAGCAAGAGCAGGCCTGAGACCTGTCCCCGCACTTTTCTATGAAAACCACTCAAATCAACCTTAACAACAAAAAGCAGGTGCTGGATTTCCTGGATCTGCCATTCCATATTTACAAGGATATCCCCCAATGGGTGCCGCCCCTGCGGATGGATGAGCGCATCCGGCTGAACCCGAAGCGGTATCCGTTCTACAAGCATTCCCAGGCCGGATTCTTCCTCGCTTACAAAGGGAATCGAGTCGTCGGGCGCATCGCCGCTATCGACAACCGTCCCTACAACGAACACAATCATTCATCAACAGGATTTTTCTATCTGTTCGAGTGTGAAGATGACCAGGAACCTGCCGATGGATTATTCGAGGCAGCCTGTGGCTGGGCTCGTACACGCGGCCTGACAAAGATGCTTGGCCCCAAAGGCTTCACCGTTCTGGATGGCTTCGGTCTGCTGGTGAAAGGCTTCGAGCACCGTCCAGCATTTGGTCTACCGTACAATCTGTCTTACTACCCCAACTTGATTGAAGAGGCTGGTTTCGAACCTGAACGAGATGCCCTCTCCGCCCATATCAGCGCGGACATCCAGTTCCCAAACCGTATTCACAAATTGGCCGAACGCATTGCCTATCGTCGCGGACTGCGCATTGCTCGTTACCGCACACGCAAAGACCTGCGCACCTTTGTCCCGAAGATGAAGGAACTTTACAACAACGCCCTGCGCGGCACAGCCGAGAACGCCCCCATCACCGACCATGAAGTCAAAATGATGGCGGACCAGTTGCTGCGCTTCGCCGATCCACGTTTGCTCAAAGTTGTGATGAAAGTCAGTGATTCCGGAAATGACGAGGAACCGGTCGGTTTTTTAATGGCCTATCCCGATATTTCGGCTGCGTTGCAAAAGACCAAAGGCAAACTGTTCCCCTTTGGTTGGATTACGCTGCTGCGCGAGTTCAAGCGCACAGCTTGGTTGAACGTCAACGGCGCGGGATTGCTGCCCGAATATCGCGGCTCCGGCGGGACAGCCATCCTGTATAGCCAGTTATTCAAGTCGGTGGTGGAGACCGGTCAATTCCAACATGCTGAAATCGTTCAGATTGGCACTGAGAATGAGAATATGCTGCGCGACCTGGCGAATTTTGGTGTAGACTTCTACAAAACCCACCGGACATATTCCCAAGGTTTGTAACGCGACTTTATGTCGCCTGCCTATTACAGCGCGACATGAATATCGCACCACGCTACGATTTTTGGAGTGTTAATGGATTTTTCAGAAAATACAGGACAATTGCTCGAAGCCATCCGCTTTGCTGCAGAGAAACATCGCAATCAGCGCCGTAAGGACAGTGAACGTTCCCCCTATATCAACCATCCGATTGAAGTCGCGCAATTGTTATGGGAGATCGGTGGTGTGCGAGATGTTGAGGTGTTATTGGCGGCCGTTTTGCACGATACCGTTGAGGATACAGAAACACGTCCCGATGAGATCAGCGAACGCTTTGGCAAGCAAGTGCTGTCTTTTGTTATGGAAGTCACCGATGATAAAAGCCTGCCAAAAGGCGAGCGCAAACGTTTACAAATTGTCAATGCTCCGCACAAATCCTACGGCGCTAAACTGATTAAGCTGGCTGATAAAGCCTGCAACGTGCGAAACCTGGTGACCATGCCACCGAAGAACTGGTCAATGAAGCGTCGTCAGGAATATCTGTTGTGGGGCGAGAAAGTGGTTGCTGGCCTACGAGGCACGAACCCTGCTTTGGAAGAATACTATGACCACGAGCTTTCAAGCGGGAAGTTGTTGTTAGGTATCGAATAAATCCCAATACTTTTCTGCCCTTATCGGCGCCTCCACCGTCAAAAATGGTGCACCGAATAGAGTGCAATCGATTTAACCCAAAGGGCAACATGGTATAATTTTTCCTTAGAAAATTAATCTCCCGCCTCCATGTGCCGCAACCACTTGAAAATATTTAACAATGCGGTATTCGCAGGCG
>JBAVJG010000208.1:0-6970 GCA_049687655.1 Anaerolineales bacterium
CAAAATGGAAGTAGCCAGCGTTTGTCAGCATTTGTTGATCCTGAAACTGTGTTCGGCCAGAACACATCTCTCAGTTTTCCAACCCAATTCCACCAACAATCTCTGTCCGAGATGGGACAACAGAAACAGTGCGCTCAGGGAAAAACGCCATGCTTATTTTTTGGCTGCCCAGTAGATTTGGCACCTGGCGAGTCTGTTACCCTGTATTGTGTTTATGGTCATGCCAGCAGGGTGAAAACATTAAATGACCTGCTGGAGAATATGAGCACTGAAAAATATTTCATTGAAAAACGACATGTGTCTAATGTACTGGTTAATCAACTGACTGACCCTATCGAAACAAAGACCAGCTCACCCGCCTTTGATGCTTACTGCCGTCAAACTTTTTTGGATAATGTGCTGCGAGGCGGCTGGCCTATCCATTTGGGGCAAGACGGGAATTCGGTAACCTATCACATTTATTCTCGCAAACATGGCGATCCCGAACGGGACTACAACGCCTTTTTCCTGGCGGCAGAACATTATTCACAAGGCAATGGAAATTATCGGGATATAAACCAAAATCGCCGCTGCGAAGTCTGGTTTGATCCGCGGGTTGAAGATGCCAATGTACGCTCCTTCATGAACCTGATTCAGACAGATGGATACAACCCGCTGGTAGTAAAAGGGAAATGGTTCTTGATTCCGCCCGAAAAGCGATCCCCCTTACTGGAATTGGCCGTCCAGCCCGAGCAGTTGCTTCCGTTTTTGGAGAAGCCGTTCACTCCCGGAAGCTTGCTCAAGTGGATCGATGATAAAGAGATCGACTTGCACATCGATCCCATGGATTTTCTCCTGCAAATGCTTCAAGACGCCGAACAAAACTTTGAAGCCGAATTCGGCGAAGGATACTGGACCGATCACTGGACCTATAACCTGGACCTGATCAATAGTTTTCTAGCCATCTACCCGGATAGGGCGGATGCACTGCTCTTTGACCAGACTGATCTTCCATTTTTCGACAGCCCAGTCTTTGTCCGGCCACGCAGCCAGAAGTATGTTTTGGCGGGCAACCATCCGCGCCAGTACGAAGCTGTAGCTTACGATGAAGAAAAAACTGCCCTGATTGCGGCTCGAGGGGAATACCCCAATCTCATGCGCTCGCAAAATGGTCGTGGAGAAATTTATCGAACGAGCATATTTGCCAAGCTGACTTTGTTAGCCGTGACAAAATTTGCCACACTGGATCCCCTGGGGATGGGAATCGAGATGGAAGCCGATAAACCAGGCTGGTGCGATGCCTTGAACGGACTTCCAGGGTTGTTTGGGTCGTCACTTTCCGAAACGTTTGAGTTGGCGCGCCTGCTGAAATTTTTGCTTACATATCTTCCCGAAAACAAATCCGGTGTGTTGCACCTGTCGGATGATCTTGTCAAACTCACTCAGACTATAACCAATAGCTTGCACGAGTACAATGAATCTAAACTGGATGAACTGGATTTCCTCTATTGGGATGCCGTTGCTACGGCCCGCGAAACCTACCGGGAGGAAACCCGGCTGGGATTTGTTGGTGAGAACATCGCTGTGTCGTTTCAGGAAATGGGTGAGTTCGTAACCCTGTTTTTGGATAAAGTACAGTCTGGTATTGAGCGTGCCTTACAGCAAAACAAGGGCATCCCGCCGACCTACTTCATCTACGATGTTGAAGAATTTGAAATCTTGCGTGACTCATATGGAGACCCACTCACAGACACCAAGCAGCGCCCGTATATTCGTGCGCTTCGGTTTCGACAAAGTGTTTTACCCCTGTTTCTAGAGGGACCGGTACACATGTTTAAGACCTTGCCGGATACTGAATCCGCACGGCAATTACATCAGCGAGTAAAAGATAGCGAGTTGTTTGACATCGAATTAAAGATGTACAAAACAAATGTGTCGTTAGACGATCAGCCCATGGAGATTGGTCGTATACGCGCATTTACACCCGGTTGGCTGGAAAACGAATCCGTTTTTCTGCACATGGAATACAAGTATTTACTGGAGCTTTTGAAGGCTGGCCTGTACGAAGAATTCTTTGAAAATTTTCACAATGCACTGGTCGCCTTTCAAGACCCCGCCCGATATGGACGCAGCCCTCTGGAAAACTCATCCTTCATAGTGAGCAGCGCCCACCCAGACAAAAGTTTGCACGGAGCGGGCTTTGTGGCTCGCCTGACCGGTGCAACCGCTGAATTCATCAACATGTGGCATATCATAATGGTTGGGCAGAATCCATTTTTTATCCGTGATGGAAAACTCTGTCTCCGCTTTCAGCCTATCCTTCCTGATTGGCTGTTCGATGATGCTGGTCATGTAGGTTTCACCTTCCTGGGGCATTGTCAGGTGACTTACATTAACCCTTTACGCGAGAATACCTATTCCGATAAGGTACAGATTAAAAAAATACGGCTCCATATGGAAACTGAACAGATTGAAATGTCTGGGGAATTGATCGGGCCGCCTTATGCTGAATTGATCCGTGAAGGTAACGTTGGGCGAATTGATATTTACTTTGAGGCGCGTTAATCCGTAACCTGGAAGGAAGTGAAAATGACACATCCCTGGAAATTCATCGACTCAAGCGGAACTTTCGAACTTTCAAGTCCGCACCATTCAAGCTATCTGTATTTTCCACTTGTGAACGAGGCCGGAATGATGTCGTCTGTGACTCCTTTGTTGCATGGCGATATCAAAGCCGGGCAGCACGCATTCCTGACTCTTCCTGTGTCCACAGAAGATTTGCATAACACTCGTTCAGGTCGGAACTTCTGGGTTTCGGTCAAAGATGGCGGAACCTGGTCGGTTACGGGGAACGCCGCTCCGCAGGTCGCACAAAATTTTACCGGGCAGGAAGATGATGAAGTTTCTCTCCGGGCCGGTTTTCTCTGGCATCAAATTATCTGTACTAACAAAAAGATCGGATTGCAGGCAGAAGTTACCAGCATTGTCCCGCCATCTGGTGACCAGGTTGAATTGATGATGATCCGCCTGACAAATATTTCCGAGCAGCCAATTCATTTCACGCCCACCGCTGCGATCTCAATTTATGGGCGCTCTGCGGACAACCTGCGTGACCACCGGCATGTTACATCTTTGCTCCAGCGAATTGCCTGTGATAAGTATGGCGTCCTGGTATGCCCAACACTTTCATTCGATGAGCGCGGCCACCAGCCTAATCAATTGACGTACGCTGTCCTAGGCATTGACGGCGATGGCACGCCACCGCAGGGATTTTTTCCAATAGTTGAAGATTTCATCGGCGAAGGCGGCAGCCTGGATTGGCCGGAAGCGGCCGTCAGACAGTTGACGAATTATGCCCAAGCAGGACAGACCTTCGAAGGCTATGAAGCCCTCGGTGGCTTGCGTTTCAAAGACCAGAGCCTATTGCCCGGTCAATCTACCGAATTTGTGCTTATCCTGGCTATCATCCCGGAAGAACAAGATGTTGCGCACCTCATCGAAACCTATGCCAGCCCGGAGAAATTCGAACACTGGCTGCAACAGACAAAGGAATATTGGCAGCGACAACTTGCCAACCTGGCATTCCATACCAATGATCCACAATTTGACTTATGGATGAAGTGGGTCAGTATACAACCGACACTGCGACGTATGTTTGGGAACTCTTTCCTGCCTTATCATGACTATGGAAGGGGCGGTCGCGGCTGGCGAGACCTGTGGCAGGACATCCTGGCATTGTTGGTTATGGACAGTGGGCCAGTTGAGCAGATGTTGTTCGAGAATTTCGCCGGGGTGCGAATGGACGGCAGCAATGCCACTATCATCGGAAACAGCCCCGGTGAGTTCAGGGCAGACCGCAACAATATCCCCCGCGTGTGGATGGATCACGGTGCCTGGCCCTTGCTGACCGTGCGTCTCTACATCGATCAGACAGGTGACCTGGCTTTTCTACTCCGTGATCAGGTTTATTTTAAGGATCACCTGATTAAACGGGTGCAGGCTCAGGATCCGGAGTGGGATGCGTCACAGGGAATCCAACAGCGCACCCTTGCCGGGGATGGGTATCACTGTTCGGTGCTGGAGCATCTGCTTGTCCAGCATCTCAGCGCGTTTTTCAACGTTGGCGAGCACAATCTCATCAAATTGGAGGGGGCTGATTGGAATGACGGGATGGACATGGCTGCCCAGCGAGGCGAGAGCGTGGCGTTCAGTGCCTTGTATGCCGGCAACCTGCGCCAACTTGGACAATTGACTAAGGAACTTGGCGCGTTGGGAGTTGAGCACGTGGAGTTGGCGGTTGAACTCATCCCGCTGCTGGATAGGCTGCAAAACAAAATTGATTATGACAACATAGCGGCCAAACAGCAACTTTTACAGGAATATTTTGAAAGTGTGCCCCATACCGTTTCAGGACGCAAGGCTTCGGTGCCCTTGGCTGACCTGGCAGATGATCTCTTTGCCAAATCGGATTGGTTGGCCGGAAAAATTCAAACGCAGGAATGGATTTCCAACAGCGCTGGTTACGGTTGGTTCAATGGATATTATGACAATGATGGTCAGCGTCTGGAGGGCGATCACCCTAACGGTGTACGTATGACCCTGACTGGTCAGGTGTTCACGCTGATGGGTGGGGTTGCTACCGTTACCCAGGCCGAACAGCTGATCCAGGCAGTTGACCGCTATCTGTTTGATGCCAGCGTGGGTGGCTACCGGCTGAACACCGATTTTCACGAAGTGCTGTTGAATATGGGACGCTGCTTCGGCTTTGCATATGGGCATAAAGAAAATGGCGCCATGTTCAGTCACATGGCTGTTATGTATGCTTATGCTCTGTATTCACGGGGTTATGCTCTCCAGGCGCACCGGGTGCTTGATAGTATCTACCATCACAGTGTGGATTTTCAAGTCAGCCGCATGTACCCGGGTATCCCTGAATATTTCAACGCGCGCGGACGGGGCGTCTATCCCTATCTGACCGGAGCCGCAAGCTGGTATTTGTTGACATTGCTGACTCAGTCATTTGGCGTGCGGGGTCAGTTGGGTGATCTGGTGCTTGTTCCGCAATTAGTGTTGGAGCAGTTTGACAGCAAAGGACAGGCTAGTGTCAACACCTTGTTTGCAGACCGACACTTTCAGATAACTTATCAGAATCCAGACCGGCTGGAATATGGGAATTATCAGATAACTCACGTTACGGTAGACAAAGAAGAGATCAGTGTAGGTATGCCTGCCAAGGAAAGCCGGATACCCAGAACAAACATTTCAGCTTTAGCACCGAACAAGACGCACCAGATTACCGTCTGGCTTGCGGCAAAATAACTGAGAGGAACGGATAGAAAATCATATGACAACAAATAAATTTCCTGAAAACTTTTTATGGGGAGCTGCAACGGCCTCTTATCAAATTGAAGGCGCCTGGAATGAAGATGGTAAAGGCGAATCGATCTGGGATCGCTTTAGTCACACGCCGGGAAAAGTTAAGAATGGCGATACCGGTGACGTAGCTTGTGACCATTATCACCGCTGGCGCGAAGACATTGAAATCATGAAAGAACTAGGGCTTAGCGCCTATCGCTTCTCCATTTCCTGGTCCCGTATTTTGCCTTCCGGGCGAGACGCAGTCAATCAGGCTGGGCTGGATTTTTACAGCTGTCTGGTGGACGCCTTGCTTGATGCAGAGATTATTCCCTTTGTCACCCTGTATCATTGGGACCTGCCTCAAGCCTTGCAGGATGAAGGGGGATGGGCATCCCGTTCGACCGCAGAGGCTTTTGTCGAGTATACGGATATGGTTTGCAGGCAGCTCGGAGACAGAGTAAGGAATTGGATCACGCACAACGAACCTTCAGTGGTTACCTATAACGGAAATTTTGCGGGCAGCCACGCGCCGGGAATTCGGGATATGAAGGTTGCGTTACCGGTCAGTCATCATCTTTTGTTATCGCATGGTTGGGCTGTTCCGGTAATCCGCCAGAACAGTCCGGATGCTCAGGTTGGAATCGTGATTAATGTCAACCGGGTTCTACCTGCATCTCCCAGTAAGGCAGATTTTGATGAGAACCGCCGCGAGGATGGGAAGTGGGTCCGTTGGTTCCTCGATCCTTTGTATGGACGTCATTATCCAGCCGACCTGGTTGCAGATTTTGTTGCGGAGGGTTCCCTGCCTGCTGATGGTTTGACTTATGTGAAAGATGGCGATCTGGAAGAAATCTCGACCCAAACAGATTTCCTGGGTCTCAACTACTATAATCGCACCCTCAGCCGCAGTGATGCAATTCCCGAATCGCAGAATTTACCGCCCAGTGTAATTCAGGCGCCCAAAGATGATGTGCATTGGACGGAAATGGGCTGGGAGATTTACCCACAGGGATTATTCGAGATTTTGAGTTGGCTGTATTACGAATACAAAGTCAATAAGATCTATATAACGGAAAATGGTTGTAGTTTCTCTGATGGTCCGGATGAGACTGGACAAGTGCAAGATCAGCGTCGAATCAATTACCTGCACGATCATCTTGCCGCAGCAAAGAGGGCTATGGATGTCGGCGTTCCATTGGCCGGATATTTCACCTGGTCTTTGATGGACAATTTTGAATGGGGGCATGGATACTCTCAGCGTTTTGGCTTAGTTTGGATAGATTACGAAACCCAGCAACGTATCCCCAAATCCAGCGCAAAGTGGTATCAACAAGTAATTAAAAATAACGGAGTAAGTGATTTATGAGCGAAACAATAACTCAGCCTACATATCTCGACACATCCCGTCCGTTCTCGGAGCGCGTCAAAGACCTGATTGGACGCCTGACTCTGGAAGAAAAAGTGAGTCTAATGATCCATCCTGCGCAGGGCATCCCGCGCCTGGACATCCCCGGTTACAACTACTGGAGCGAATCCCTGCATGGCGTAGCGCGTAATGGACGTGCTACTGTCTTCCCGCAAGCTATCGGAATGGCCGCCACCTGGGACAAAGAACTCATCCGCGAAGTTGCCA